>CAZXWU010000021.1:0-12111 GCA_964644495.1 uncultured Tissierella sp. | reverse complement strand
AGATTTGTTGATATGAGTGAGCCATATGATAGAGGTTTAATCAGTTTAGCTCATGAGGTAGCAAAAGATTTAGACATTAACCTACAGCAAGGAACTTACGTTTCTTATACAGGTCCTAATTTTGAAACAGCAGCGGAAATTAAGTTCTTTGGCCAAATCGGAGGTAGCGCTGTTGGTATGTCTACGGTACCAGAAGTGATTGTTGCTAATCATGAGGGGATAAGGGTATTAGGGATTTCATGTATAACCAATATTGCAGCAGGTATACTCGATCAACCCCTTAATCATGAAGAAGTGGTCGAAACTTCATTAAAGGTAGCTGACACATTCCAAACTTATATAAAGGCAATAATTAAGAATATTTAGGAGTGGAAGCAATGAGAATGTATGACATAATCAAGAAAAAAAGAGATGGTTTTGCTTTAACAGAGAAGGAGATAGACTTTTTTATATCTGAGTATACCAAGGGAAATATACCGGATTATCAGATGTCTGCTTTGTTAATGTCAATTTACTTTAATAAAATGAATGATTTAGAGACTCTTTACCTTACTAGGGCTATCATAAATACTGGTGATACCGTGGATCTATCAAATCTAAAAGGTATCAAAGTCGACAAACATTCTACTGGTGGTGTAGGGGATAGTATTACCTTGATACTTGGCCCTATGGTTGCTTCTTGTGGACTACCCTTTGTCAAGATGTCTGGTCGTGGTCTAGGACATACAGGAGGTACACTTGACAAACTAGAATCAATAGAGGGCTTTGAAGTTGACTTAAGTAGGGAAAGATTTGAGGACTATACCAATAGAATAGGTATAGCAATTTGTAGTCAAACTGCTAATATAACGCCTGCTGATAAGAAAATATATGCTTTAAGAGATGTAACTGCTACTGTGGATAATTTATCTTTAATAGCATCTTCTATAATGAGTAAAAAGCTAGCTATTGAATCAGATGGCATAATTCTTGATGTGAAGGTTGGTAGTGGGGCTTTTATGAAAACATTGGAGGATGCTCAAGAATTAGCTAATGAGATGGTAAAAATAGGTAATAACTACGGACGGGAAACAATAGCTGTAATAACAAACATGGATCAACCTTTGGGTAGAGCTGTAGGTAATGCTCTGGAGGTTAAAGAAGCTATTGAAACATTGAGGGGTAATGGACCTAGTGATATGATGGAACTATGTTTGGTATTGGGTTCAAAACTATTGCTTATGGCTAAAAAGACTGAGGATGAGATTCAAGCTAGATCCATGTTAATAGAATCAATTGAATCTGGTAGGGCTTATGATAAGTTTCTAGAAATGGTTAAGCTTCAAAATGGAGATACTTCTATGGTGGTCAATACTGATTTATTGCCTTCTGCAAAACATGTAATAGAGGTGAAGAGCAAGGAGGAGGGATATGTCAGAGAGATTAATGCTGAGGAAGTTGGAAAATGTTCTTTAATATTAGGAGCTGGTAGAGAAACCCTAGATAGTCACTTGGATTTTGCTGCAGGATTAATTCTAAATAAAAAGATAGATGATTATGTAAATGTAGGTGATACCTTAGTTTATATTCATACTAATGACATAAACAAGGGGGAAATAGTAAAGAATAAAATATTAGATATATATAAAGTCGGAGAGGAAAACTTAAATAAACAAAAACTAATATTTGATGAAATTCACTCTTAATTAGCTAGGCAGATATATTGTAGAAGAAAAATAGAATATAAATATATGGATTGGATAATATAATTATAAATATAAAATTGGAGGAATTATGTTGAAGAAGAGACTAATATCCGTTTTGTTAATAATTGTGTTATCCTTTAATTTTTCATTTGTATATGGAGCTAATGATTTTAATGCAAAGTCCTATCTACTTATGGATTATCACTCAGGAGAGATAATATTAGCAAATAATGAACATGACCAATTACCCCCTGCCAGTATTACAAAAATTATGACTTTGTTAATAGCCATGGAGTATATTGATAATGGGACCATTAATTTAGAAGATAGAGTTGTTATTAGTGAAAGTGCTGCTAAAGCAATTGGCACATCAGTCTATCTTGATGCTGGTGAAACACAAACAGTAGAGAACCTTTTAAAGGCGATTTCAATACGATCTGCCAACGATGCTTCAATCGCTATTGCTGTTCATATATCAGGTTCTGAAGAAGCTTTTGTACAAGTAATGAACCAAAGAGCTCAAGAGCTTGGTATGGAAAATACGAATTTTAATAACTCAAGTGGCTTACCAACAAGTAACCATTATTCATCTGCTTATGATATAGGTCTTATGTCTAGGGAATTGATGAAGCATGAGGAAATAATCCCTTATTTGACTACCTGGATGGAGGATATGGAAGTAGGAAAATCTAAGACTAGTGTTCAAACAATGGTGAATACAAATAGATTAATCAAGGATTATCTAGGAGCTGTTGGGATAAAAACTGGTTCTACTAGTGAAGCAAAATACTGTGTGTCAGCATCTGCTAAGAGAGGTGATTTACAACTTATTGCAGTTGTTATGGCTGCTGATACTTCTGCCTTAAGGTTTTCAGAAGCAATGCAACTTATGGATTATGGATTTTCTAATTATGAATCTGTGACTATAGGGAGAAAAGGAGATATCTTAGCTAATATAGCTATTGAAAAGGGAGAAAGTGATAGCTTATCTTTGATTTTAGAAAGAGATAGTCATTTACTTCTAAATAAGTCCAATAAGGGTAAGATTGAAAAAGAGATGCTTTACCCTGAATTTGTAAAGGCACCTATAGAAGAGGGGCAATTAATAGGTGAATTGATAGTATTAGAGGATAATGTTGAAGTTGACAGAGTAAACCTCATTGCAAAGGATTCTATAGATAAAGGGACCTTGGCCAAGATGCTTAAAAGTGTATGGCAGAACTTCCTCTTTAATAAATAATAAGAACAACCTCGACTTTATTTGGTCGAGGTTGTATAATGTTAGTAGCGAATAGATATTAGAAAGGGAGTTATCATGAGTTTACTATATAGTTTACCTGGTTTATTAGTGGCCATTATTTTCCACGAATTGTCACATGGTCTGGCAGCCTATGCCTTAGGTGATGATACAGCTAAAAAGGCTGGAAGATTGACCTTGAATCCAATAAAACATATAGACCCTGTGGGTTTTATTGCAATGTTGGTTTTTAGATTTGGATGGGCCAAGCCTGTTCCAATTAATCCTATGAAATTTAAAAATAGAAAAAGAGATACACTATTGGTTTCTATAGCAGGTCCTGCAGCTAACTTTATAATTGCAATAATAATAGTACTTATTTTAAAGACAAATATTATAAGCAACTATTTGGCAATAGAAATGCTATTTATAACCCTTTGGTATAATATTATGTTAGGTATATTTAATCTATTGCCTTTTCCACCATTAGATGGATCTAAGGTAGTGGCGTCTTTATTGCCTGATAAGATAGAATATTATTTTTATAAATATCAAAAATATCTCTATTTTATATTGATTATATTAATATTTACGGACATGATCGATAAGATTCTAAGTCCAATAATTTATTTAGTGATAAATAGTTTGTTGAGAATACTAGCATAACATAGGAGTTAAATGTTGAGAATACTAGCATAACATAGGAGTTAAATGTTGAGAATACTAGCATAGCATAGGAGTTAAATATGGATTATAAAATTGTTTTAGATTCTTTTGAAGGTCCTTTGGATCTTTTACTTAATCTAATTGAGAAAGCAAAAATTGATATATATGACATACCTATAAATATAATTACAGAGCAGTATTTAGATTATATATATGGGATGGATGAATTTAATCTAGATATAACAAGCGATTTTCTTGTTATGGCTGCTAGTCTACTGCAAATCAAATCAAAGCTTTTACTACCTAAAGAATCTGTTGAAAGGGAAGAAGAGGAAGACCCTAGGGATGAACTTGTAAGGCGACTATTAGCTTATAAAAGGTATAAAGAAGTGGCTAATGAACTTCGTGAGTATGAAAATTTGGGGCTTAAGTCTTTTTATAAACCACAAGAGGATTTATCTATATATGAGGAAAAAGATGTGGATATTGGCCCTTTTGACATTGACTCCTTATACAAAACTATAAATAAGATTTTAGAAAGGCTAGGACTGAATTCTGATTCTTTAAATTTTGAAGAGATAAGTAGGGATGAATATACTATCAAGGAATGTAGTGATTATATTCTCGGCAGGCTTCAGATTGAAAAAAAAGTTAAATTTAGTGATTTGTTAAAATCTAACTCAGGAAAGAATGAAATAGTATCATATTTTTTGTCCCTATTAGAGTTAATGAGATTTAAAAATATAATAGTTAGGCAGAATAAGGCCTTCTCAGACTTAGTAATTATTATAAATGATATAGGAGAGAAGTAGATTATGGATATTAGAGAAGTAAAATCGATTATAGAGGGTCTATTGTTTATATGGGGTGATCCCTTATCATTAGATGATATCTCCAAAATTCTTGAATTGGATAAAGAAGAAATTAATAATTTAATGGATGATTTGATAGACGATTTTGATTTTAACAGAAGAGGTATAAGAATTCTTAAGGTGAATGATACATATCAATTAGCTACTAGACCTGAACACTTTGACTGGATAAAAAAATTAAACCATACTAAACCAAATAAAAGTTTATCTAGTGCAGCTATGGAAACATTATCCATTATTGCTTATAAGCAGCCTGTTATAAAATCAGAAATTGACAATATAAGAGGTGTTAAAAGTGATAGGTCAATTGAAACATTAATTGAAAAAAATCTAGTAACAGAATTGGGAAGACTTGAAAGGATTGGAAGACCGATTATTTATGGAACAACTAATGAATTTCTAAGATTGTTTTCAATAGAATCATTAGAAGACCTACCAGCTATGGAAGAAATTATAGATAAGTTTGATGATGTAGTTGAGGAATAATACTTTTGTATTATTTTTCTTATTTTTTGGAAAGATAAATATTATAGCTTTATAAATATAGGAGGTATCAATTTGAGAAAAAAGATAATAACCATATTTATTACAATAATATTGTTTTCCCAAATATCATATGGACAAAATTTAAACTTAAGTGGGACTTCATATCTGCTTATGGATGAAGTTAGTGGAAGGGTTATTTTAGAGCGTAATGGGTATATGGAGATGGCAATGGCCTCTACTACAAAGATTATGACTGCATTGCTTGCTTTAGAAAACAGTGGCCTAGATGATATTGTAAAAATAGATGAAAGATCAGTAGGCGTTGAAGGGTCAAGTATATATCTGAAGAATAATGAAGAGATTACTATGAAAGATTTACTCTATGGTTTAATGCTTAGGTCTGGTAACGATTCTGCTGTTGCTATTGCAAATCATATATGTGATACAGAAGAAGATTTTATACAATTAATGAATAAAAGAGCAAGACAGTTAAATGCTTTGAATACAAATTTTGAAAATCCTCATGGCTTAACAGAAGATAATCATTACTCTACTGCATACGATCTTGCTCTTATCACTAGAGAAGCATTTAAATATGATATATTTGCAGACATTGTAGGTTCCAAATCTTATAATGCTGATAGGGCTGAAAATGGATATTTCCTTAATAAGAATAAAACCCTTTGGGAGTATGAAGGTGGGGATGGGGTAAAGATTGGTTATACTATGGCTGCTGGTAGGTGCCTAGTATCAAGTGCTCTTAGGGATGATATGAGATTGATAGCTGTTTCTTTAAATGCCCCTAATTGGTTCAATGACAACTATCAACTAAAGAACTATGGTTTTGAAAATTTTGTGCTCTATACCATATATGATCAACACCAGTTGATGAGAAAAATTCAGCTTACAGATGATTTAATTGATATAAATGTGGTTACAGAGAGTGAGTTTGTATATCCACTTAGGGAGGAAGAGCTTAAGAAGATTAAAATCAATATATCTATTGACAAGGATCTTGAATTACCCATAGAAAAAGGTCATGTAATAGGGACCATAGAGACATATTTAAATGGGGTTTCCATTAATAAGGATAATTTAATCTCTGCAAACAAGGCAAATAAAATGTCTCTATTAGATAGATTATTGAAGTCAATTTACAATTAGTAAAAATAAGGGTAAAATAGGACTAGTAGGTAAAGATGAGGGGGATTTAAATGAGATTACAAAAATATATGGCTAAATGTGGTGTAGCATCTAGGCGTAAGTCTGAAGAGATGATATCTCAAGGACTGGTTAAAGTCAATGGAAAGATTATTATAGAGCCTGGCTTCAAGGTTGAGCCAGATATAGACAGAGTTATGGTTGAAGATAAGTTGATAAGATTGGAAACCAATAAGGTATATATTATGTTAAATAAACCTGTGGGCTATGTAACTACTCTTAAGGATGAGAAGAATCGAAGGGTTGTCACTGATTTGATCGAAGAAGTGAGTGAAAGGATATACCCTGTAGGTAGATTGGATATTGATACAACAGGACTATTGATATTGACTAATGATGGTGATCTGACTCAAAAGTTAACACATCCAAGCAATAAAGTCATAAAAAGGTATATTGCAGTTGTTGAAGGCCTACCAAACAGAGGAGAATTGGAAAGGTTTAGAAAGGGATTGATTATTGATGGAAGAAGAACAGCCCCTGCTAGTGTTAAGATAGCTAAAAATTATGAAACTGATTCTATTTTAGATATAAAAATTCACGAAGGAAGAAATAGACAGATAAAGAAGATGTGTGAAGCTATAAATCACCCTGTTAAGAAGTTGAAGAGGGTCGCAATAGGGGAAATCGAAATGGGAGGATTACCTATAGGGAACTGGAGATATCTAGAACAAGAAGAACTTGACTATTTAAAGTCTTTATAATGGGGGATAAAGTTGAAGTATAAAACAATAATTAACACAATATCTATATCTAAGGCCATACTAGGATCACATGTTAAAGATGGTGATATTGTCCTGGATGCAACGGTGGGAAATGGAAATGATAGCTTGGACTTAGCAAGACTGGTAGGTCCTAATGGTAGGGTCTATGGTTTCGACATACAAAAGATAGCAATAGAAAATACTAGAGAATTGCTTGAAAAAAACCAGCTCTTAGATAGGGTGACATTGGTAAATGATAGTCATGAATATATAGATAAATATATAGAAGAACCACTGGATTTAGTCATATATAATCTTGGCTATTTACCAAGGGGAGATAAGAGAATTAAAACAAAGGCCTCTACTACAGTGGATAGCTTGAATACATCCTTGAATCTCCTCAAGGAGAATGGGATACTTATCCTTATATCCTATATTGGTCACCCTGGTGGCTTAGAAGAGAAGGATGCAGTTGAAAAGCGGCTAAAGGAACTAGATCAAAAGAAATTCAATGTATTGAAAAATGTCTTTATTAATCAAGAAAACTTCCCTCCACTTTTATATATTATTGAAAAATCATTGTAGGATTTACTAATTACACCTTATGGACATAGGGTGTTTTATTTTCTAAAAAATCAATATATTTTATCATATTTATAAGATTTCCGACAATTGAATTATATATTGCAGATTGTTGCTCAATTTGATAATATAGGTATGATAGGCAGGTATTGAATTATATAGAAAATGGAGGGTCTCTATGAGAAATAATCCAGACTTAATTAACAGAATTAGAAGTGATTACTCAAAGTTAAGCAAGGGACAGAAACTGATAGCTAACTTTATTTTGGAAAATTACGATAAGGCAGCTTTTATGACAGCTGCCAGCTTAGGAAATTCAATAAATGTCAGTGAATCAACAGTTGTTAGATTTGCAAATAAATTAGGTTATGAAGGATATAGAGATTTGCAAAATGATTTGCAGGAATTGATCAAAAACAAATTGACTACAATTCAAAGACTGAATTTAGAAGAAAGTAAATATAAGGGTAATAATAATGTAACCAAAATAATGGAAAGAGATATGGATAATATCAAGAAAACTATCAATGAGATTGACTTAGATAATTTTAATAAGGCTATTGACTTGGTACTAAAAGGTAAAAGAATATATATAGTAGGCCTAAGGTCTTCATCATTTTTGGCTGGTTATCTTGGTTTTTATTTGAATTTTATCATAGATGATGTCCATGTAGTTAGGTCTGAGGCAAATGATATATTTGAACAGCTCCTAAGAATGACACAAGATGATGTAGTTATAATAATGACCTATCCAAGATATTCAAAACGAATAATAGATGTACTAGATTTTGCAAAGGAACGTAATACACCTATCATAACCATGACCGATAGTCTTATCTCTCCAACTGCAAAAGAGGCGGATGTATCCTTGATAGCCAATAGTGATATGCTATCATTTATCGACTCCTTAGTGGCTCCAATGAGTCTGATAAATTCCTTTATAATAGCTTTAGGCAATGAGAAACGAGATGATCTAAACAACTACTTTACAGCATTAGAGGATATATGGGATCGTTACGATATATATAATAATACAGAAATCTAAACTATAGTCATAAAAGATGTTATCATAAATGATACACTGGCTTATAGAATTTTTTTAAATGAGGGATTACAATGAATAAAAAGGTATGTGTAATAGGGGCTGGTCCTGCCGGAGTAATGGCATCTTCTATAGCAGGTTCCAGAGGTTTGGATGTTACTTTATTGGAGAAAAATCAAAAGATTGGGAGAAAGGTCTATATTACAGGCAAGGGTAGGTGTAATATTACTAATGCAGCTCCTATAGAAGATTTCTTCGATAATGTAGTTACAAATAAGAACTTCTTATATAGCAGCCTCTACAGTTTTACAAATGAAGATATGATTAGCTTACTAGAAAAATATAATCTAGAAACTAAGATTGAGAGGGGAAATAGGGTTTTCCCTAAGAGTGATAAATCAAGTGATGTAATTAAAGTCTTTGATCGATTATTAAAGGATAATAATGTAAAACTTAAGCTGAATTCAAATGTAAAGAGTATCTATTATAAGGATAATATATTTTATGTAAGCGTGAATGAAGAAACCATGAAATTTGATGCCGTAATAATTGCAACTGGAGGTAAGTCATACCCTGCCACAGGGTCTACTGGTGATGGCTATGATTTTGCAAAGAAACTAGGCCATACTATTAAAGATTTAAAACCTTCCTTGGTGCCAATTGTATTAAAGGAGGAATGGATAGTAGATTTGAAGGGGTTATCCCTTAAGAATGTTAACTTGACTTCCTACAAAGATGATAAATTGATACATTCCGAATTTGGGGAGATGTTATTTACCCACTATGGGATTTCTGGTCCTATAGTTTTAAGTATGAGTAATTATATAAATAAAGTAAAGGCAGATAAGTTACATTTTAAAATAGATTTTAAACCTGCCCTTGATGACAACAAGTTAGACAATAGAATTTTAAGAGATTTTGATCTATATAAGAATAAACAGATTAAAAATTCCTTAGACGATTTATTACCACAAAGAATCATACCTTTGGTGATTAAATTATCAGATATTGATGAAGAAAAGAGTGTAAATCAGATTACTAAAGAGGAAAGACTTAATTTGGTTAAAATTATTAAAAATTTCCCACTTACATTTAAATCTTTTAGATCTATTGAAGAGGCTATTGTAACTTCTGGAGGTATATCCACTAAAGAGATTGATCCCTCTACCATGGAATCTAAGATCATAGCTAATCTCTATTTTGTGGGTGAAGTAATTGATGTAGATGCCTTAACTGGAGGTTTCAATTTACAGATAGCCTATTCAACAGGTTATTTGGCGGGCATGAGTGTATGCAAGTAATATTTCAAATAGAGTCTAGCTAAAGGGCAAAACTACTTGTATAGTAAAGGTTTTTAATATATAATTATTAAGGGAGTAATTCCTAGATTTAAGCAGACACCACCCTGTGGTGATTATTATTTTTAGGAGGAATTGAATGAATAGTAGGAATTATTCAATTGCAATTGATGGCCCATCTGCTTCAGGCAAGAGTACTATTGCTAAAAAAGTATCGCAAAAATTAAATATTGAATATTTAGATACAGGTGCAATGTATAGAGCAGTGACTTATAAGGTTATCAAAAACAATATCGACCCCTTGGATGAGGATCGTGTTATTGATTTAATCAAAAGCACTAAAATTGATTTTGTAAACAATAGTATCTATCTTGACGGTATTATTGTGGATAAGGAAATTAGAGAGAACATTGTTAGTAACCATGTATCATATATTGCAAAGATTGAAGAAATTAGGGATGTATTAGTTAAATTACAACAAAATATGGCTAAATCAAAAAGTATAATAATGGACGGTAGAGATATCGGGACAGTTGTACTAGCAGACGCAGATTATAAGTTTTTCGTAACTGCATCTGTGGAAGAGAGAGCAAATAGAAGGTATAAGGAACTCTTAGCTAGAGGGGAAACGCACATTAGCCTTGAAACTATGATGGATGATATAATCAAAAGAGACGAGATAGATAGCAATCGGGAAGTTGGACCCCTAATTCAAGCCAGGGATGCCTATCTATTAGATACCACAAATAGATCAATTGATGAATCTGTAGATTATATAATATCAATTGTCAATGGAGGTAGAGCAAATGTTTTATAGTCTTATTAAGAATATTGCTAAAGTGATTTTATCTATAGTCTATAGAATCGATGTAAAGGGTATAGAAAACCTACCTGCTGATGGAAGACTGATTGTCTGTTCTAATCATAAAAGTAACTGGGATCCAATAATTATTTCTATAGCATTACCAAGACAAATAGCATGGATGGGAAAAAAAGAGCTATTTAAAAATAAATTGTTAGGAGCTTTTCTGACAAAACTTACAGTTTTTCCAGTGGACAGAGGTGGAAGTGATCTAAGTGCTATAAAGAAAGCCCTTCGAATACTTAAAGAGGAAAGAGTTGTTGGCATGTTTCCAGAAGGGACAAGAGTTAAGGGCTTGGATTTGAACAATGCAAAATCAGGAGTAGCTCTTTTAGGATATAAATCCAAATCACCTATATTACCTATATATATAGAAGGCACTTATAAAATTTTTTCTAAGATAAATGTAAGTCTTGGTCCACCTTTAAAGTTAAATGAACTTATAGATGGAAAACCAAGTGGAGATGATTACTTAGATTTAAGCAAACAAATTCTAATTAATATATATGATTTAAATGAAGATATGGGAGGGAATTGATGAAAATAATAATTGCTGATCATGCCGGATTTTGTTTTGGAGTTAATCGAGCAATAGATATGACAATTTCCGAACTTGCATCAGATGAGAATGCTATATATTCGTATGGACCTTTAATACATAATCCACAAGAGGTAAAAAGACTTGAAGATAAAGGCTTAAAAACCCTAGAAGATTATGATAGTCTGGAAGATGGGAGTGTAATTATAAGATCTCATGGTATAGCTAAGGGCCAGGAGGAAGAAATGAATCAAAAGGGACTTAATGTAATTGATTCGACCTGTCCTTATGTAAAAGCTGTACATAAAAGGGTTGAAGAATTTAGTCTAAAAGGATACAATATTGTTATTATAGGTGATAAAACACATCCTGAAGTATTAGGGATTAGTGGATATTCAAGTAGTGATCCATATATAGTCAACAGTATTGAAGAAGTTGACCAATTACCATATTTGGATAAAATCTGTGTAGTATCACAAACTACAAATACAAAAGATAAGTTTGATAAATTATCTGAAGCTATAAGCAAAAGAGCTAAAGTAGTAGAAGTATATAATACGATTTGTAAGGCAACAAAAAATAGACAAGAGGCTGCCAAAGAACTCGCACCTATGGTAGATGCAATGATTGTAATAGGCGGCTATTCCAGCTCAAATACAAAAAAACTTGTTGAAATTAGCAAGAATTATTGTGAATATGTATACCATATTGAATCAATCAAAGATTTATCTTTACAAGAATTAACAAAATTTAATACAATAGGAATAACAGCAGGTGCATCTACACCTGATTGGATAATTAAGGAGGCTGTTGAAGCAATGGACAATATTAATAATAATGAGGTTAAAAAGGAAGTAGAGGTTGAGATAGGCAAAGAGGTTGAAACCGAAGATGTAATGATAAATGAGGAAGTTGAGACCG
>CAZXWU010000020.1:0-15905 GCA_964644495.1 uncultured Tissierella sp. | reverse complement strand
CTAGTGCTTCAGCGCCAAGTAATAAACCAACTACAACTGGTACTACTACAGCTAACAAACCAGGGATTATCATTTCTTTAAGAGCTGCTTGAGTACTTATATCTACACATCTTGCATAGTCAGGAGTAGTAGTCCCTTCCATGATACCTGGCATCTCTTTAAACTGTCTTCTAACTTCTTCAATCATTTGGAATGCTGCTTTACCTACTGCGTCCATAGTCATTGCTGAGAATAGGAATGGTAGCATACCAAAGCTGTAAGAGCTGCTGATCCTATTGCAAATCCTTTACCTACAGCTGCTGTAGTATTACCCACTGCATCTAATTTATCTGTAATTTCTCTAACTTCTTCTGGTAAATCACACATTTCTGCAATACCACCAGCATTATCTGCTATTGGTCCATAAGCATCAACTGCTATAGTCATACCTGCAGTTGAGAGCATACCTACTGCAGCCATTGCAATACCATATAGTCCTTCAATACCATTTGTTGCACCGCCACCTAAATAGTAGGCTATTAAAATTCCGATTGCAATAACTATTATTGGGCCTGCTGTAGACATCATACCAACAGACAGTCCACTTATGATATTAGTTGAAGCCCCTGTTTCTGATTCTTTAGCTATCTTTTTAACTGGGCCATAATCGCCAGAAGTATAATACTCAGTAATTCTTGATATTACAAGTCCTACTGCAAGTCCGGATACCATAGCTATAAATGGCTTGTAATTACCTATAATCATATTAGATAGGAAGAATCCTGCAACAACTGTAATCCCGGCACTTACTAATGTACCACCATTTAGTGATTTTTGAGGGTCCTTGTCCCCTCTTACAAAGAAGACACCTATCATTGAAGCTATAACTCCTACTGATGCAAGAGCTATTGCATACTGAACACCTGCTGCCCCATATGCCAATATACCTAAAGTAATAGCTGAAATAATTGAGCCTACATATGATTCAAATAAGTCGGCACCCATACCTGCCACGTCTCCAACATTATCTCCAACGTTGTCTGCAATAACTGCTGGGTTTCTTGGATCATCTTCTGGTATACCTGCCTCTACTTTACCTACAAGGTCAGCTCCAACGTCTGCAGCTTTTGTATATATACCTCCACCTACTCTTGCGAATAAAGCTATAGATGATGCTCCTAAACTAAAACCTGTGACTATACTTACGTCATCAAATATTATGTAAAGTACACTTACACCTAAAATACCTAGGCCAACAACTGTGATACCCATTACAGAACCACCTGAGAATGCAACATTTAATGCCTTTGTCATACCGGATTCCATAGCAGCATTTGCTGTTCTAACATTTGCTTTTGTTGCTACTTTCATTCCAATATATCCAGCAGCTGTTGAGAACAATGCCCCTACTAGAAAGGATATAGCTGTTTCTATTCCTTGTCCAGGTGCAAATATCAAAATAACAAATAACACAACTACAAATATCGCTAATGATCTATACTGTCTGTTTAAGAATGCCATAGCTCCATCTGCAATATATTTTGCAATTTCTTTCATTCTATCATTGCCAGGAGACACTTGATCGATACTTTTTGCCTTGTACATAGCAAATAAAAGTGCCAATATCCCCACTATTGGCGCTGAAATTAATGCAATACTCATTTTATACTTCCTCCTTAGTTAAATTGCAGCTAGTACTAATGTTGATATAACAAATACTACTGCAGAAATAATAGTTACTCTTTGTAAAATTGCATCTTTACTTGAACCTCTATTTTTACCCCATAAAGATTCTGGTGAGTTTCCACCTACTGCTCCTAAACCACCCTCATCGCCCTCTTGTAACAATACACTGATTATCAATCCTAAAGCTGATATCAATACAAATGCTGAAAATACACTTTGCATACCTACACCTCCTGTTAGAATTATGGATTAATATATATAATTCCTCTAATTAACATTACTATTTTACCATAGGGTATTGATAAAATCAATACATTGAATTTATGGATTACTTATACCCAAGTTTACTTATATCTAGTCCCTTGGTCTTAATATTCCAATACCTTTGATAAAAACTCTATAGTTCTTGGGTTTTGAGGATTGTCAAATAACTCTTTTGCACTGTTTTCTTCTGCAATCTCCCCATCGGCCATGAATATAACCCTATCAGCCACCTGTTTTGCAAAAGCCATTTCATGGGTAACAACAACCATAGTCATTCCTGTCTTAGCCAAATCCTTCATTACATTTAATACTTCCCCAACCATTTCTGGGTCAAGGGCAGATGTTACCTCATCAAAAAGCATAATAGCAGGGCTCATTGCTAGAGATCTTGCTATAGCAATCCTTTGCTTTTGTCCCCCTGATAGAGAATTTGGGTATGCATCTTTTTTATCCAATAAATCCATGGTTTCAAGAAGTTCCATTGCTTTTTTTTCTGCTTCTCCTTTGCTAGATTTACCCGTTAGAATAGGGGCAGTAGTAATATTTTCAAAGACAGTCTTATGAGGGAATAGGTGAAAATGTTGGAAAACCATCCCTATTTGCTGTCTAATTATATTTATATCGTCTCCACTCTTTGATAAATCATTATTATTTATATAAACACTTCCTGAACTTGGTTCCTCTAAATAATTCATACATCTAATCAATGTACTTTTTCCAGAACCTGATGGACCAATTAATCCAATTACTTCCCCATCTTTTATTTCGAGATTAATATTTTTTAATACGTGTTTTTCACCAAAATATTTGTTCAAGTCTACTATCTTAATCATTATGTGCCATTCTCCTTTCTATCACACCAATTAACTGTGAGATTGAAAATGTAAATATAAAGTATAATATTGCTACAATAACCAAAGGAGTAAATGGTTGAAAACTATTACTTTGTACTATTTTTGATGCATACATTAACTCTGCTACACCTATTGTTGATGCTACTGATGTTTCTTTTATTAGGGTAACAAACTCATTAGCTAAAGTCGGCAATATATTTTTAACTGCCTGGGGTAATATTATATGTCTCATAGTCTGACCACTGGTTAGTCCAAGACTTCTACTAGCCTCAGTTTGTCCTTTATCAATGGATTGTATACCAGAACGGATGATTTCAGCCACATACGCAGCACTGTTTAAGGCTACTGCAATCAATGCTGACAAAAATGCATCAAAATCTACACCCGTTAGAACGTATGAACCAAAATGTACCAGAGATATCTGTACCATCATAGGTGTTCCTCTTACTATTTCTATATAGCTTCTTGCAATAAATTTCAAAATTTTATTCTTTGATAACCTAACTAGGCTCAATAAAGACCCTAAAGTAGTACCAATTATAAGTGCTCCGAATGACAATAATAGTGTGATTCTAATACCTGTAAAATAATATTGCCTATATTTTACGAACATTTCTATAATTTCCAATTTTATCCTCCTATACTATAAAATAAATAAAACTCGTCTCTAAATATAAGAGACGAGTTATATACCCGTGGTGCCACTCTAATTGTATTTTAAGTTTTCTAAAATACAACTCCAATCAAGTTAACGCTTTGAATGCGTAATGAGATACTCGCCTAGACTTTGTCCCATCAATCTCAGCAATTCTATTCACTAAGTTTTCTATCCACTGGTTCTCAGCTATACCCAGTTCTCTGTAAGATATACTCAACATAGTTACTTTTTTGCCTCACTGATTACATTTTTATACTGTAAACTATCTTATGATTTTTTTTGGACTTTGTCAAGGTTTTAGCGAGATTCTTATTATTATTTTTTTAAATTATAGAATGTTTTTTCTCCTCTATATTGAGAAGTATCCCATAATTCTTCTTCTATTCTCAATAATTGGTTATATTTAGCAACTCTATCAGTTCTTGATGGTGCTCCAGTTTTTATTTGTCCTGCATTTAATGCTACAGCCAGGTCTGCTATTGTAGTATCCTCAGTTTCACCTGATCTATGTGATATAACAGCTGTATATCCATTTACCTTTGCTAATTCTATAGCATCTAATGTTTCAGTGATAGTACCTATTTGATTTAGTTTTATTAGGATAGAATTAGCAATTCCTAATTCTATTCCTTTTTGTAGTCTTTCAGTATTGGTTACAAACAAGTCATCACCAACTAATTGAACCTTATCTCCCAATCTTTCTGTAAGTGCTTTCCAACCATCCCAATCATCTTCGTCCAAGCCATCTTCTATAGAGATAATTGGATATTTATCAACTAAGTCAGCATAGTAATCTATCATTTCTTCTACACTTAGTTCTTTTCCTTCACCTTCAAGTTTGTATACTTTTCTATCCTTATCGTACATTTCTGATGCAGCTACATCTAGGGCAAGCATTATATCTTCACCTGGTTTGTATCCGGCTTTTTCTATTGCTTCAACTATCACAGATAAAGCTTCTTCATTACTTGATAGGTTTGGTGCGAATCCGCCTTCATCACCTACTGAAGTGCTCAATCCCCTTGATTTTAGTTCTGCTTTTAGACTATGGAATATTTCAGCTCCCATTCTAAGAGCCTCTCTAAAATTTGGGGCTCCAACTGGCATAACCATAAACTCTTGTATGTCTACATTATTATCAGCATGGTCTCCACCATTCAAAATATTTAGCATAGGAAGAGGTAATACTTTTGCATTTATTCCACCAATGTATTGGTATAGAGGCATTCCGAGTTGATCAGCTGCAGCTCTTGCTACTGCAATGGATACACCAAGTATAGCATTTGCACCAAGTTTTCCTTTGTTTGGCGTTCCATCTAAGTCAATAAGCAGTTGGTCTATGGATACTTGGTCGAATACATCCATCCCCACTACTTCTGCTGAAATTATTTCATTTACATTGTTGACTGCAGTAAGTACCCCTTTACCTAGATACCTAGATTTGTCACCGTCTCTTAATTCTACAGCTTCAAAAGCTCCAGTTGATGCACCTGAAGGCACTAGTGCCCTACCAAATGCACCATCTTCAGTCCAAACCTCTACTTCAATTGTTGGATTAGCTCTTGAATCCAGTACTTCTCTTGCATATACATCTATTATTAAACTCATTTCTTTTTTCCTCCTAGTTTTATAATCTGCATTCTAATACTTAGTTAAAGAAATTTCTACCAATATTGGGACCCCCTGTGTGTCAAACAGTAGAGATTTCCAAAATCTTTGATCTTGTGAAATATCACTGGAACGGTATCCCCAATCTTGCAAAAGGTGAATCCTACTCTATTCATTTGATAATTAAGCTTTCTCCGGTCATTTCTCTTGGTTTATCTAGGTCTAATAGTTCTAATAATGTTGGAGCTAGATCTGCTAGTTTACCATCTTTTAACCCCACATATTCATTCCCTACCAGTATCAATGGTACTTTATTAGTAGTATGGGCAGTTATAGGGTTTCCTCCATCATCCAATAAGGATTCTGAATTCCCATGATCAGCTGTAATTAAGGCTTTACCACCCTTTGATTCAACTAGCTCTATTATTTGACCCAAACATGTATCTACAACTTCTATAGCCTTTATAACCGCTGGGATAACACCTGTATGGCCTACCATATCAGGATTAGCGAAGTTTAGAACTAGCAAATCATACTTATCCATATTCAACCTAGTGATGACCTGATCTTTTACCTCTATAGCGTTCATTTCTGGCTTTAAATCGTAGGTCGCTACCTTGGGTGAAGGAATCAGTAGCCTATCCTCATTCTCATATGGCTCTTCAATCCCACCATTGAAGAAAAAAGTAACATGAGCATATTTTTCAGTCTCTGCTATTTTAAGCTGATTTAATCCTTTTTGACTAATATATTGAGATAATGTGTTACTAGGAGCCTGACTTCTATATGCTACATGGGTATTTTCTATAGTTTTATCGTATTCAGTCATAGTTACATAGAATAGATCCTTGATTTTTTCCCTTTCAAACCCATCAAAATCTGCATCTAGAAAGGTCCTTGTCAGTTGCCTTGCCCTATCAGGTCTGAAATTAAAAAATATAATCGAATCACCTGCTGACACTTTTGCTACAGGCTCATTGTCTTCTATAATTACTGTTGGCATAACAAATTCATCATTTACGCCATCTTTGTAGGAGTTTTCTATGGTGACTACAGGATCAGTATTTCTTGCCCCGATTCCCTTTGTGATAGCATCATAGGCTAACTTTGTTCTTTCCCATCTCTTGTCTCTATCCATAGCATAATATCTGCCTGAAAGAGTAGCTATTTTCCCTACACCTATTTCATCCATCTTATCTACTAACTGAGATATATGTTCCTTGGCAATTGTAGGTGGTACGTCTCTGCCATCTAAAAAGGCATGGACAAATACTTGATCTTGATTATGCTTTTTCATCAACTCTAATAGTCCGTATAGGTGATCTATATGACTATGAACCCCACCATCTGATACTAATCCCATTAGGTGGACTTTAGTTTTGTTTTTCTTAGCATGGTTTATGGCGTCTATAAATTCTTTTTTCTTAAAGAAGCCACCTTCTTCTATTTCTTTTGTAATCCTAGGAAGCTCTTGATAAACCACTCTCCCTGCACCTATGTTTAAATGACCGACTTCAGAGTTTCCCATTTGTCCAGGAGGTAGGCCTACTGCTAATCCACTGGCTTCTAGTGTTGAGTTTGGGTATTTTTTCATTAGTCTATCAAAATTTGGAGTTGATGCTTGGCTAATCGCATTTCCCGGGTAATCCTTACCGATTCCCCAACCATCCAAGATCATTAACATTACTGGTTTTTTTGCCATCAATATTCCTCCAATTTTTAATAGTTAATCAGCTTAACAAAGTCATCTGCCTTAAGGCTTGCTCCGCCTACCAAAGCTCCATCAATGTCACTTTTACCCATAAGCTCTGATACATTTTCTGGCTTGACACTTCCACCATATTGAATTCTTACGACTTCCTTAGCTTCATTATATAATCCTCCAACTGTTTCTCTTATGAAGGCTATCATGTCGTTAGCATCATCTGCTGAGGCAGTCTTGCCTGTGCCTATTGCCCATATTGGTTCATAAGCTATGACAATCTTATCTAAGTCTTTTATGTCTATACCTTTAAAACCTTCGACTATTTGCCTCTTTACTACTTCCTTTTCCCTATTTGATTCTCTTTCTTCTAGGGTTTCGCCAACACACATTATTGGTTTTATACCATGTAATAAAGCTGAAAGCATCTTTTTATTTACTGTTTCATCACTTTCCTTAAAGTATTGTCTTCTTTCTGAATGTCCTAAAATCACATAATCTACTTCTATTTCTTTTAACATTATAGGGGAGATTTCTCCCGTATATGCACCATTTTCTTTCCAGTGCATATTTTGAGCCCCAAGTTTAATATTAGTATCTTTGATAGCTTCTTTTATAGATTTTAAATCTGTAAAAGGTACACAAAGGACAGCCTCCACATCTTTGTTTAGCTTTTGAGATTTGATATCTTCAACCAATTTTAATCCCTCTGCAATTGTATTATTCATCTTCCAATTTCCTGCGATTATAGGAGTTCGCATATTAAAACCTCCTTTTTTTATTGGCGACAAAGATCGCCCCTACAATTTAATTATCTGATATTGCTGCTATACCTGGTAATACTTTGCCTTCTAATAACTCCAATGATGCTCCACCACCTGTTGATACATGGGTAATCTTATCTGCATAGCCAGCTTTTTCAACTGCAGAAGCTGAGTCTCCACCACCTACAATTGTTATAGCATCTGAGTCTGCTAAGGCCTTAGCTATACCATAAGTCCCTTTGCTAAAGTTCTCCATTTCAAAAACTCCTGAAGGTCCATTCCAGATAATAGTTTTAGCATTCTCGATTTCTTTAACAAATAGGTCTAAGCTTTCTGGACCAATATCCAAGCCCATCATATCTTCAGGAATACTGTCTATACTTACTGTAGCTATCTCAGTATCATTTTTGAACTCCTTGGCTATTACTATGTCTACTGGCAATAGTAACTTAACATTTTTATCCTTAGATTTTTGAAGCAAGCTCAAAGCCAAGTCCATCTTGTCTTCTTCTAGTAGTGATTGCCCAATTTCATATCCTTGTGCTTTCAGAAAAGTATAGGCCATACCTCCACATATCAAGATAGTGTCAACCTTATCAATCAGATTATCTATGACACCTATTTTGTCTGATACCTTAGCACCACCCAATATGGCTACGAAAGGTCTCTTAGGGTCATCTAATGAATTCCCCATGATGGAAATCTCTTTTTCAACTAAAAATCCTACACCTGATGGTAAGTATGATGAAACCCCTACATTGGATGCATGGGATCTGTGGGAGGTTCCAAAGGCGTCGTTTATATATATTTCCCCTAATGAAGATAATTCTTTAGCAAAAGCTTCTCCATTTTTCTCTTCTTCTTTTCTATATCTAGTGTTCTCTAAAAGTGCTATCTCTCCAGCATTTAGTTTATCTATTTCTTTTCTTACACTTTCTGAGACTACCATATCATCCTTGGCAAATACTACCTCCTTATCTAACAGTTGGGATAATCTTTTTGCCACTGGTTCAAGGCTAAACTTTGGATTTGCTTCTCCCTTTGGTCTACCTAAATGAGACATCAATATGACCTTTGCTCCATTATCAAGTAAATATTCAATAGTAGGAAGGGAGCTCCTTATTCTTATATCATCGGTTATATTTTGATTGTCATCCATAGGTACATTAAAGTCACATCTGACCAACACTCTTTTACCACTGAAATCAAAATCCTTTAGGGTTTTCTTATTTATCATAATCTCACCTCATGAATATTAGTAGTCGGGTCTTAGAAAGACCCGACTTGAAAGCAAACTATTTTGTAGCAACTAATTTTGCTAAGTCTATGACTCTTTCAGCATAGCCCCATTCATTATCATACCAAGATATTACTTTAACCATATTGTCAATTACCATTGTTGATAAGCCATCTATTATTGATGATCTTGGGTCACCTATGAAGTCTGATGAAACTAGTGGCTCTTCAGTATATCCTAGTATACCTTTTAATTCATTTTCACTAGCTTCTTTAAATAGTCGATTTACTTCTTCAGCAGTTGTTGATTTCTCCACCTCAAATGTAACATCAACCATTGAAACAGTTGCAACAGGCACTCTAACTGAGAATCCATTTAGTTTGCCTTCTAGTTTTGGCAATACTAAGGCTACCGCTTTTGCTGCACCAGTTGTAGTAGGAATTATATTTTGTGCTGCTGCTCTTGCACGTCTTAGATCCTTATGTCTCTTATCTAATATTTGTTGATCATTGGTATAGGCATGGATTGTAGTCATTAGACCTTTTTTTACACCAAGATTATCCAATATCACCTTGGATACTGGTGCTAAACAGTTAGTTGTACATGATGCGTTAGAAAGAATATTGTGTTTTTCTGGATCATACAATTCATCATTAACACCCATAACTATAGTTATATCATCACCTTTAGCAGGTGCTGTTACAATAACCTTCTTTGCTCCTGCTTTTATATGTTTTGATAAACCTTCTCTGTCCCTAAAAGCCCCTGTTGAGTCAACCACAAGTTCTACTCCTAACTCCCCCCATGGTATTTCAAGAGGATCTCTATGAGCTACTACTTTAATATGCTTTTCGTTGATAAGAAAGCCATCTTCTACAACTTCAACATTGCCATCAAATTTTCCATACATAGTGTCATATTTCAAAAGATGTGCCAAATCATTTAAGTCTCCAGATGCGTTAATGGCTACAAGATCAAACTCCTCTACTCCACCTTCAAAATATGCCCTTAAAAAATCCCTACCTATTCTACCGAAACCACTTAAACCAACTTTCATACTCATTTAACCTTCCTCCTCTTATATTTAAATTATTTCTATTTAAGCCAAATAGGCTAATTTAATATCTCTAATATATTCATAGCTGCGGCTTCATCGGTGATTAGAACCATATTGGGATTTAATGTGGATATGGCCAATATAGCTTGTGCTTTATCACCACCTCCAGCTACCCCTATAATATTGTCTAGACTTTTGAATTTTTCTAGAGTTAAACCTATGGTCTTATACTCCCATATCTCTTGCCCTTTTATGTTGAAATAGTGACCAAAAGCCTCTGCAACAGCATCTTTACCTAAAAGTTCATCAACCTTATCTTGGGCTAGATTTCTTCTTTCTGCCATAGTATCTGCCCTTCCAATGCCAAAGACTAGTGTATTTATATGATTTATAGTATCTATTGATTCCCTTACTTCTTTGTTCTTTAACATAAGATCAAAGGTCTTACCGTCTAGTCCATCTGGTACGTATAATAGTCTATAAGATCCACCTAGTTGGTCAGCTAGTTTTGCAGCAATTGAATTGGATTGAGTATTTAGATTCCTACCTAATCCCCCTCTGGCAGGTGTGACCATGATATCCCTTTTAAGATTGTCCCTGGGTATTTCATTTACTATGGCAGCCATAGTATTACCACCTGTTATACCTATTATATCCTTAGCTTGTATCAGTCCATACAATATTTTTGTAACTATTTTGCCCATATCTTTAATGACAGTACTATCAACTAAAAAGGTCCCAGCAACTATATATACTTTTTTGATATTAAGTTTTTCCCTTAATAATTCTTCAGTCTTTGTAAGTCCTTTTAAATCACCATATAGATTGCTTAATTCTGCTAATATTTTCCCCCCATCTTCCGTAATATACATACCCATATTGTCAATATTTATCGAACCTTGGTCCTTTAGAATGTTCACTTCATCCCTAACGCTTCTCTCTTTAAATCCAAGTTCATTTGATATTGCTCTTCTACCTATAGGCTGATTATAATATATTGAACGCAGTATCAAATACCTTTTTTCTACTAATTCGATAATTTCAGGAGCTATCTTCTTGATTATATTTATTGTTTCCATGTCTAATCACTCCATATACGTGTCTCGGGCTAATTTTGTCCCTCGACGTCGAATTTTGTCCCAGACCAAATAAATAAATAGTAGAATTTTTTTCTACTATTTACAGTATATACCACTCTATATCTTAATTCAAGGAAAATATAATACTTAATCGAATCTTTTTCTCTTTGAGGATGATGGTATATTTAGTTCATCCCTGTACTTTGCTACAGTCCTTCTAGAAAGAGATGCACCTCTTTCTTCTAGCATATTTACTATTCTTTGATCGCTTAAGGGCTTCTTTGAATCTTCCTTATCAATTATTTGTTTTATAAGGGATTTGATACTCGTTGAGGATACATCCCCACTTGAACCAGGCAAACCTGAAGTAAAAAAGTACTTTAATTCAAATAATCCCCTAGGGGTCTGTACATACTTGCCACTGGTAGCCCTTGATATTGTAGATTCATGCATATCAATATCAGCAGCTACTTGTCTTAAAGTTAGTGGTATTAGTCCCTTTTCACCTGACTTGAAGAAGTCTATCTGAAACTTCAATATGGATTCTATTACCTTATATATTGTCCGTCTTCTCTGTTCTATACTTTTAATTATCCACATAGCAGAATCAAGCTTGTCTGAAAGAAAAATAGTAGCATCTTGGTCAGAACTATTTTTTAATAAATCTTTATAGAAATTATTTATATTTAATCTAGGTCCAGTTATATCATTGATTATTATGAAAAACTCTCCATCTACTTCTTCAATGGTAGCATCTGCTAGGATGAATTTCACATGTTCCCCACTATCACTAAATGCCCTACCAGGTTTTGGTTCTAAAGTCTTAATAAAGTCGCATACTTCCTGCATCTTTGATATATCAATACTTAGTTCCCTGCCAATTTTGACCATTCTGTTACAAGCCAAATCATCAAGATGATCTTCAATTATCCTTGTTATATTGTTATCAATGCTTCCCTTTTCCTTTAGCTGAATTAATAAACATTCCTTGAGGTCCCGAGCACCTACACCTAGTGGATCAAAAGTCTGTATTATTTTTAGGACATTTTCAACCTCATCCTTGCTTGACTTGGTTTCTTGCCCTATTTCTTCAATATTTATATCCAGGTAACCGTTTTCATCAATGTTTTGAATAATGTAATCCCCAATTAGGTAGTCTTTATTATCCAATATGGTTAGATTCAGTTGATCAATTAAATGGTCTTTCAATGTCTTTGTATATGTAGTAAATGCCTCATAATTATATTCTTCCTGATTTCTATCTATAGGGGCCTTATAACTATAATCATCATATTTTTCAGCAAGGTCTTTCCAGTCGACTTCCTTTTCTTCTTGGATTTCCTTTTCTTCTTGGATTTCCTTTTCCTCCTCCATATGATTATGTTGACTATCCATTTCAAGCAAAGGATTTACTTCAATTTCATTTATTAGAAAGTCATTGAGCTCCAAGCTGTTATATTGGAGTAATTGAATAGCTTGTCTCAATTCTGGCGTCATCATCAACTTCTGCGTTTGTTCCAATAGAATATTATGTCCAAGCTTCATACAATCCCCCCTTTTTCATATAATTCTATTATATCAAAATTACACTAAAGTGCAAAAAAATTTGTTTCTAACATAATTTCCTAAATAAAAAACACCCCAAAGCGTTAAAATCCTTTAACAGTTGAGGTGTGTATTATTTAACAAACATTACTTATCTCTGTGATTTATCATATGGTATGCCCTCAGCCTTGGGTGCCCTTGAATTCTTAGAAGTAAATGCAAGAACAACCATTGTAGCTACATAAGGTAACATCCTATAGTAAGTTGTGTGGATACCCAAATCCCTTAAGAAGGGTATCAAAGGCACAGAGTATGCCACCGTTCTTAAAAAAGCAAAGAATAAGGCAGCAAAGAAAATCTTCATAGGCCTCCACTGTCCAAATATCATTACCGCTAAGGCCAAGAAACCAAAGCCTGCTACCCCCGTATGTCCGTTTACATTACCATCCATAATTCCAACAGAATAGAAAAATCCACCCATCCCACCTAATATCCCTGATATGCCAACACCAGCATATCTCATTCTATAAACATTTATACCCAAAGAATCCGCTGCATGTGGATGCTCACCACAAGCCCTAAGTCTTAGTCCAAATTTAGTCTTATAAAAGACAACTACAGCTATGACTAGGAGGATAAGTCCAATGATAACAGTTAGATATGTCCTTTGGAAGAAGAGTCTTCCTATCACAGGTATGTCCCCTAAAATCGGCATTTTTTGTATATAGAAATTAACATTAGTTGTTATACCATCACTATTGAAGAACATCTTTGAAAATAATAAAATTGCCGCAGGTATAAGCATATTAAGAGAAGTACCGGTGATTGTTTGGTCTGCTTTCATAGTAACTGCAGCAAAGGACAATAATGCTGAGTAAACTACCCCAGCTAAAGCAGCAACCATCATTGCCAAGAGTAATATTGTTTGTGGTCCTAAACCTGTATCTTGAACAATATATACAAACAATGCTCCAAAGAATGCACCAAATAGCATAATCCCTTCTAGGGCTATGTTTATAACTCCTGAGGTTTCACTAAACATACCACCTAATGCTACAAGAAGTAATGGAATTGCTACAGGAAGCATATTTTGTATCAAATAATATACAGTATCCATTATTCTGCCTCCCTTGTCTTATTATCATTAACTTTGCCATTTGCTCCATCTATTTCTTCATCATTATCATCATGATGTAACTTTCTATTAATAAACCTTCCTAGGGCAGAGTTCATTATCATAGCAAAGGCAGAGAAATATATAATTACCGCTATTACCACATCAATTATCTCTGGTTTATAGCCTACTAGGCTAGTCAAGGTTCCTCCACGCTGTATATGTGAAATAAATACTGCTGAAAGTATAATTCCTATTGGATTGGAGTTACCCAGTAAGGCAACTGCTATACCATTAAAACCATTTGCTGCTATTATATTAATTGGCTCATATGTCATACTAGAGCCTGCAATGGCAGAAGGCGCAAGTACGGCAAAGGCTCCACCCAGTCCTGCTAGTCCTCCAGCTATTAGCATAGTTAAGATAATATTCTTCTTACCTCTCATACCTGCATATTCAGCTGCATCCTTGTTGAAACCAGTGGCCTTTAACTCATAACCAAAAGTAGTTTTCTCTAAAACAATGTAGAGACCTATTCCAATAATTATTGCAAACACTATACCAAAGTTAACATTTGAACCAGTAATTCCCAAGGCTGGGATTTGTACAGATTGTGGCAAGTACCTTGTCCTTGCCATATTTGATATATACATGGTAGAAGAATTTTGTACCCACATATCCACTAAGAACATACCAATATAGTTAAACATGATAGATGTTATTACTTCATTTACATTTAAATAAGCTTTGAAAATACCAGGGAAAAATCCCCAAATCATTCCACCAACCATACCGGCAAGTATTGCCACTATCCAATGTAGGCCTGGTGGTAAATCCCACATAAAACCTACATACATTGCAAAGTACATCCCCATGGTATATTGGCCCGATGCACCTATATTAAACAAGCCCATCCTAAAGGCAAAACCAACAGCTAGTCCAGTCATTAGTATAGGTGTTGCGAAGTAAAATACATTACCCAGACGCCCCAATCCCCCTAAAAGGATGTACCTGAAGCCTGCAACCGCTGATCCTGGCCTTGCAATAAGCATTATTATAAATCCAAAAACTAGACCAAGAAAAATAGCCATAAGAGCAGCTGTTAATGAAGAAAACCCACTACTGCTTGTTATCTTGCTCAGATTAAATTTGCTTTTATTGTTCAGATTATTATTCGCCGACATGGTTATTCTCCTTTACTGTATTACGTTTTGCTCCTGACATATAAAGCCCTAGCTCTTGTACAGTCGTCTTCTTGGGATCAAATTCACCTACAATTTCACCTTCAAAAATAACCAATATACGATCACTTATATTCATAACTTCATCAAGTTCTAGAGATACTAAAAGAACCGCCTTACCAGCATCTCTGCTTTCAATCAATCTATTATGGACATATTCGATTGCCCCAACATCTAGACCTCTGGTTGGTTGTACAGCCACTAATAATTCATGGTCCTTATCAATTTCTCTTGCTATGATAGCTTTTTGTTGGTTACCACCAGACATGCTTCTAGCCATAGTAATTGGTCCTTGACCAGATCTAATATCATAGTTATCAATTAGTTTTTCAGCATATTTTCTTACTGAATCAAATTTAATAAAGCCTTTTTTTTGAAACTCAGGCTGCCAATATCTTTGTAATACTAAGTTTTCTTCTAATTTATAATCCAAGACCAGGCCATGTTTGTGTCTATCTTCAGGTATGTGGCTCATTCCAAGTTTTGAACGCTGCCTAATGGAAGCCCTTGTTATATCTTGACCATTTAACTCTATCCTTCCTGAATCTACCCTTTCCAAACCTGTCAAGGCATGGATAAATTCTGTCTGCCCGTTGCCATCTATACCCGCTAAACAGACAATTTCACCTGCCCTAACATCAAAAGCAATGTTCTTTATTACATTTTCCTTGTTAATATTTGATAGAACATTTAAATCTTTAATAGAAAGTACTACTTCCTTTGGCCTAGACTCCTCTTTCTCAACTTCAAAGTTTATATCACGACCAACCATCATTTTAGAAAGTTCCTCTTTGCTTGTATCCTTAACATCGACAGTTCCAACATATTGACCCTTTCTTAGAACTGTACACCTATCAGCTACTTCCATAATCTCATTAAGCTTATGGGTAATAAAGAGTATAGACTTACCTTCCTTGGCAAAACCTTTCATAATCTGTAGAAGTTCTCTTATCTCTTGGGGTGTAAGTACTGCAGTAGGCTCATCAAAGATAAGTATTTCATTATCTCTATATAACATTTTGAGAATCTCAACCCTTTGTTGCATGCCTACAGTGATATCCTGTATCTTAGCATCTGGGTCCACCATTAGTCCGTATCTTTCACTTAATTCTACAAC
>CAZXWU010000019.1:7692-15930 GCA_964644495.1 uncultured Tissierella sp. | reverse complement strand
GTTGACTTGGTTAATTTCCAAGGCCGACAGTATAGTCTGGATGAAAGAAGATGTAATAGGACAGGAGTCTATTTTTGTTGTCTTATAACCCCGAAGAATACTTCGGGGTTTATTTTATTTAATCCCTGAAGCAATTTTATTAGGAGGGATAATTTATGTATACTTTAAACAGAGCAACTTTTACAACAAGAAACATGGTCAAGATTTCTATTTTAGCTGTAATCTCGATGGTGCTGATGTTTTTTGATATTTCCACATGGTTTGCTCCACCATTTTTAAAGATTGACATAGCTGATTTACCTGCATTAATAGGTGCATTTGCAATGGGCCCAATGGCAGGTGTCTTGATACAATTGGTTAAAAACCTATTGAATCTAATGGTTGAAGGTTCAACAACAGGAGGAGTTGGGGAACTATCTAATTTTCTAGTGGGTAGTGTATTTGCCTATTCAGCAGGATTTATCTATCATAGGAATAAGACCTTCAAAAATGCCATTATAGGTTTAGCAGTTGGGATACTAGTAATGACTACAATGGCTTCGTTGAGTAATTATTTTATAGTATTCCCTCTATATTCTAAGTTGATGCCATTAGATCAAATAATCCAGATGGCTGCAGCCTTAAACAGTAGAGTTGTAGATTATAAGACCATGATTATCTATGCAGTAGTTCCTTTCAATATACTAAAAGGGACTATAGTGTCTTTATTTACCATCTTAATATATAAAAGAATATCACCAATATTAAAAAAATAGTACAATAATGTCAAATGCGACAGCGGGGACGGTTCTCGCTGTCGCATTTTTTTCATATTTTTAATCTATAAGTCATCAATTTTTGCTGCTAAAATAAAGTCGTTTTCATGTAGTCCATGGATTTTGTGGGTCCATATCTCTATAAGAACCTTGGCCCAGCTAAGATGGATAACAGGGTGATGGCCTTCAGACTCAGCTAAATTACCCACTGCATTGGTAAAATCTAAGGCTTCTTTAAAATCTTTAAACTTGTAGGTCTTTTCTATATGATGATTATCAATTACTGTCCAACCTTCTTGTAAGTCTTTGAAATATAGATCAATCTCCTCAGCGGTCAAAGGATCTGTCCCTATACTACAAGGAATACACTTCTTATTTAATAAATCACTCATTATTATACCTCCCATTATTAAGTATACATAATATTTATACCCAGACTGATTCTATTAATGCAAGCAATTCGTGCAATTCGGGGACGGTTCTCGAATTGCACGAATTGCATTACCTTTTAAATATTGAACATATTAAGGTAACATTTACTAATGGGACAACATATATAATTATGGAGGAGGCGATTTTTATGGATGATTTTAGAGATAAACTTTATAGTGATAATTTGCATAATTATGATTATGAAGAGTTGATAGAGATGGAAGAGCTATTTATCCAGGACATAGAGAATAGTATCTCCAAAAAATATAAGGATAAAAAAAAATCTTTTACTTGCTGTCCTAGATAATAAAAGAAAGAATGCAATTCGGGGACGGTTCTCGAATTGCATTCTTTATTCTATTTAGGGAGGGTTTATTCAAAACAAATTTTACTATTTACAATATAAAAGAAGGAGTTTGTAAACTTATGTAGAATAAGTAGTTAAAAAGAAAATAGATGGGAGGGGAAATAAATCCAGCATTTGAAGGGGTAAAGGCAGTAGAAGATTATATTTTAGGTGTAGAAGTTATTAAGAAGGAACTTCCTACTGTATTCTATGAATCCATTGATATATTGGAGGAATTTATCGTAGAAGAAAAGCCCAATATAGTTATTTGTGTTGGTCAGGCTGGTGGAAGGTATAATATTTCCTTAGAAAGAGTTGCAATAAATATAAATGATGCAAGAATAAAGGATAATGAAGGGAATCAACCTATAGATTCAAAGATATTTGAGGATGGAGAGAATGCATACTTTTCATCTTTACCTATAAAAGCTATGGCAAAGAATATTAGAGAGGCTGGTATTCCAGCTAATGTTTCAAATACAGCAGGTACTTTTGTTTGTAATCATATAATGTATGGATTACTATATTTAATTGATAAAAAATATCCTAATATTAAAGGTGGATTCATACACGTTCCATATCTACCTGAACAAGCTGTGTTAAAAGGGACTGCTCCTAGTATGAGTTTAGATAATATTAGAGATGGTCTTAGATTGGCAATTGAAGCAGCTATAGAATATGATAATGATTTAAAAACAGTTGAGGGTAGAGAGTATTAAAATACATATTCAACACAGGATCCTGCAAATTTCTTATCTGGCATATGGCATGGATGGATAGCCCACTTTCTTTAATGCAATTCGAGAACCGTCCCCGACTTGCACCCAAGTTGCACCCAAGTTGCACATAAGAACCATCAATTGATTGGTTTATATTCTTTTTTGATGTAAATAATTATTCTTATGATATAATAAAATATTAGTGATAGGTGAAAGGTTGGTCTAATTGGAAATTATACTAAAAGGTTTAAAGGATACAGAAAAATTTGCTATAAAACTGGGTAAACTACTAGGACCTGGGGATATAGTTTGTTTAAATGGAGATTTAGGTGCAGGTAAGACTACCATGACCAAGTCTATAGGCCTAGGTTTAGGTGTTGAAGAGTATATAACCAGCCCATCCTTTGCATTGATTAATCAATATAGAGGAAGGATGATGGTGTATCATTTTGATGTATATAGGCTAGAAGAAGTAGATGAATTATATGACTTAGGATTTGATGAATACTTCTTTGGCCAAGGCGTGTGTATTATTGAATGGGCTGAAAGAATTGAAAAAATGATTCCTAAGGAAAGAATAGTTATAGATATAAAAAAGACTGACAATATAGATGAAAGAATTCTTCACATAAGTGGGAGTGGAGATAGATATAAGGAGATAATTAAGGAGTTGAAATAATTGAAGGTATTAGGATTAGATACATCTACCATGATGACCACTTGTGCAGTAATAGATGGGGATAAGTTACTGGGGGAATTTTCTCTTAATCAGGATATGACTCATTCTGAAAAATTAGTTCCTATGATTAAAGAAGTGCTGGATAATTTAAATATGAAGATCAAGGATATAGATCTCTATGGAGTTTCTATAGGACCCGGGTCATTTACAGGGCTTAGAATTGGGGCTGCTACAATGAAGTCATTTGCCCATCTATTTGATAAGCCTATAGTGGGTATATCCACATTGGAAGCTTTGGCATATAATCTTCCGTATAATAAGCTAGTGGTTCCAATGATAGATGCTAGAAGAAATAGAGTATACACAGGATTTTATACTTGGGAAGATGGAATTCTCAAGGAATTAATGGCCCCGGATGTATTGGAAATTGACCTAGTGATTAAGAAGTTGAAGGAATTTGACCAAGTAGTCTTAAATGGCAATGCTACATTACTATATAAAGATGCCATAAAAGATTCCCTTGGAAATAGGGCGAAGTTTTCAACATTGGGACAGAATATGTGTAGGGCAGCAAGTATATGTGAATTAGCTAGACTGAAACATGATAGAGGGCAAGTAGATAGTTACTTTACATTAGCTCCTGAATATTTGAGGGAATCACAAGCTCAAAGGGAATTAAATGAAAAAGAAAATTTCTAGAGGTGACTTAGAGATGGATTTGCTTATTCGAGGTATAGTCGAAGATGATATAGATGAGATTGTAGAAATTGAAAAAGAGTGTTTTCCAACTCCTTGGTCAAGGGATGCTTTTTTAACTGAGATTCGTGAGAATAAACTAGCTAAATATCTAGTTGTAGAAATAGATGGTGAAGTTGCTGGTTATGGTGGTATGTGGTTGATCTTGAATGAGGGCCATATAACCAATATAGCAGTAAGGGAAAAATATCGGGGTCTAGGGATTGGAAACAGAATACTTGAAGGTCTTATTTATTATTGTGCCTCAAAAAATATACAGAATATGACTTTAGAAGTTAGAAAATCTAATATTGTGGCACAAAATCTCTATAAGAAATATAAGTTTGTAGAATATGGGGTAAGGCCACGATATTATGCAGATAATAATGAAGATGCACTTATAATGTGGAGAACAAATATATTGAGGTGATTAGACTTGTTAACATTAGCAATCGAAACTTCCTGTGATGAAACAGCTTGCGCAGTTATCAAAGATGGTAGGGAGGTTCTATCAAATATAATTTCATCCCAAATAGATATCCATAAAAAATTTGGGGGAGTAGTACCAGAGATAGCATCAAGAAAACATATTGAAGCTATTAATAATATAATACAAGAGGCATTAGATGAAGCAAATATAAGCTTTGATGATATAGATTTAGTAGGGGTCACCCAAGGTCCAGGCCTAGTAGGTGCATTATTGGTAGGTATATCAGCAGCCAAAGCTATAGCATATGGACTTGAAAAACCCCTTATAGGTGTGAACCATATACAAGGTCATATCTGCGCCAACTATATAGACCACAAGGATTTAGAGCCACCATTTACCTGCCTAGTAGTGTCTGGAGGTCACTCCTATTTACTCAATGTAAAGAGTTATACTGACTACGAACTGCTAGGAAGGACAAGGGATGATGCAGCAGGAGAAGCCTTTGACAAGGTAGCTAGATCTATTGGCTTACCATATCCAGGTGGCCCTCATATAGATAGATTAGCAAAAGAAGGGGACAAGGATAGCATTGCATTTCCTAGGGTCTATTTAGAGGATGACTCTTATGATTTTTCCTTTAGTGGCTTAAAGACTGCAGTCCTAAATTATCTAAATAAAGCAAATCAAAAAGGCCAAGAGATCATAGTTGAAAATGTAGCAGCAAGTTTTCAACAGGCAGTATTAGATGTTCTTGTGGATAAATCCTTCAAATTAGCCAAAGAAACTGGATCTGATAAAATTGTAATAGCAGGTGGTGTTGCAGCTAATACAGGGCTGAGGGAAATGTTAGAATCTCGTGGTAAAATGGAGAATATTAGGATTTATTATCCTTCGAAAGTCCTTTGTACAGATAATGGAGCTATGATTGGATCTGCGGCATATTACCACTATATAAATGGTGAGGAGTCAGACTTAGACTTAAATGTAGAGCCAAATTTAGGCTTAAAATGACTTTTATCAACAAAACTTTACACAACTTATACACATATAAAAAACGGTTTACAATAAAGCTCTGTGGATAATGTGGGAAATAAGCTGGAAAATCATACAAACAAGCCTATAACATGGGGATAACCATGTGGGCAATGTGCATAACTTGTTGATTTAAAGTGGATATTATTAATTAGTTAATAATATCCACTTTTCATATAGCTTATCTAATAGAGTCTGAGTTTGCTCTCTTTTCTGTGATAATTCGACAATCTTTTCGTGATTTTCATAGGTATCAGGATTAGCTAGGAGTAAGTCTATTTCATTTAATACATTTTCCTTAGCAGTGATTTCATCTTCAAGGCTTTTTATATCCTTTTTCTTTTGTCTTTCTTTTATGGCTTCTTCCTTCTCTTTCTTTCTTTGCAATTTTAACTGAGTCTTGGTCTTGCCGTTTTCTTCATCATCCTCATATATGACCTCATATTTCTTTTCCAAATAGTAATCATAATTACCTAAGTATTCTTCTATTCCATCTTCTGTCAATTCTATAATTTTATCTGTTACCCTATTTAAAAAGTATCTATCATGAGAAATAACAAAGAGGCTACCTTCATAATCAAGTATAGCATCTTCTAAGACCTCCTTGGAGTCAATGTCTAAATGGTTAGTAGGCTCATCCATCAATAGTAGATTGGCATTTGATAGCATTACTTTTAGTAAGCTAAGTCTGCCTTTTTCACCACCGCTTAAATCACTTATCTCTTTAAAGATATCATCACCGACAAATAAAAACTGGCTCAGTATAGTCCTTATCTCATAGTAATCCATTCTTGGATATTCATCCCATATTTCATCAATGACTGATTTTTCCGGATGGAGATTGTCCATCTCTTGGTCAAAGTAACCAGGTACAACATGGGTCCCTAGTTTGATACTACCTTGGTCAAATTCTATTTCACCTAATATAAGCTTAAAAAGGGTAGTCTTCCCTATGCCATTAGGCCCAATAAGGCCTACCTTTTCCCCCCTATATATATTGAAATTGATATCGTCAAGTAGGGTAAAATCTCCAAAGCTTTTCTTAATATTTTCAACCATGAGGACATCTCTACCTGATTTGATTTCAGGCTCAAATCTAATTCTAGATCTTTTTGAATCTACTGGCTTGTCTATCATTTTCATCTTATCAACTAGCTTTTGCCTACTTTGAGCTTGTTTAACATATCTAGCATCTCCATAGTTCATAAATCGTCTGATGATTTCTTCCTGCCTTTTTAGCTCTTTTTGTTGATCTTCATATTGTCGTCTAAGAATTTCTAAGTCCTTTTTTCTTTGTTCCATAAATCTACTATAATTAGTATTATATATATGGATTCTCTTGTTTTCTAAATTAAATATCCTATTAACCACATTATCTAAAAAGTATCTATCGTGGGAAATAATAAGGGCAGCACCCTTATAATCCTTAAGAAACTTTTCTAGCCAATCAATGGCATCTATATCTAAATGGTTTGTAGGTTCATCTAATAACAATAAATCAGGTTTTTGAAGGAGGAGTTTAGCAAGGTAGAGTCTAGATTTTTGTCCACCACTTAGTAGGCTTACGCATTTTTCGAAATCCTCTTCTTTAAATCCTAATCCTATTAAAGTACCTCTAATCTCAGATTTAAATCCATATCCATTATCAGCCTGAAATTTTTCTGATAAGCTGGCATATCTATCCATTAATTTGTTGAGTTCATCAGAATTCCCTTCTGTACTTATTATGGATATCTCTTGCTCAAGTTTTCTTAGATTTTTTTCCATAACAATTAAATGCTTAAAAACCTCTAAGCATTCTTGGTAAATTGTATTTTTACTATCTATTTTGACATGTTGTTTTAAATAACCTATTACTAAATCTTTTTGAATATATATTTCCCCACTGTCTTTTGAGATGTCACCAGATAGGATATTAAAAAGACTAGTCTTACCTGAACCATTCAATCCTATGACGCCTATCTTATCTCCTGGCTCAACAGTAAAGCTAACTTCTTCCAATATGGTATCTACAATATATGATTTAGTAAGATTGCTGCATGAAAGTACTGGCATTATAATCCTCCTAAAATATAAGTCAGTACAATTGTATCAGAAATAAAATTGTATTCATAGTAGCTAAATTTACGATTTAAGATCCTGCTCCATGGCTAAGGATGATAGAACTTTATCAATTAAATCTAATTCACAAGTATGATCTCTAGTAAAGTGAGCACAATTTGTACAGCTTTCTCTTTCCACTTCAGCTATATTTTTTAATGATATTTCATCATCATGTATCTTGCACCTATATTTATCACAATATATAGCAATTTTGTTTAATTGGTCTTTACTTTCCATTTTATCACTCTCCTTTTTTTTAGTATCTCAATTAAGATTGTAAATATTCAAAAAACTGGAACGAAAAATTGACTAATGAAATTTTCAATGTTATAATTGACATAATATTAACTATATATATTTGGTGGTGAAAACAACAATGTCAAAAGTTTCAATTACAGTAATTAGGAGATTACCAATATATCATAGATATTTAGGTGATTTATTAAAAAAAGGTATCAATAGAATTTCTTCTCAGGAACTAAGCAATCTAACAGGTTTTACAGCCTCCCAAATTCGACAAGATTTAAATAACTTTGGTGGATTTGGTCAACAGGGATATGGCTATAATGTAGAAGAATTATTTAAAGAAATCAGTAAAATCCTTGGATTAGATCGTGAATACAAGGTAGTAGTAACAGGAGCAGGTAATCTAGGTCATGCTGTTACATCATATAGGGGATTCAAAGAGGCTGGTTTTAATGTAATTGGTGTCTTTGATAAAAATCCAGATAATCCTAGATATGCAATGAGAAGTATGGAAGTAAGACACTTTGATCAACTAGATGAATTCCTAAAGGAAAATAAGGTAGAAATAGGAATTATAACTACATCCAAGGATTATGCTCAAGAGGTAGCAGATCTTTATGTAAAATCTGGAGTCAAAGCTATATGGAATTTTGCAACAATAGATTTACAAGTTCCAGATGATGTTGCATTGGAAAATGTAAGGTTGAGTGAGAGTTTGTATACATTATCATATCATTTAAGAAATAACGAAAATCAATAGG
>CAZXWU010000019.1:0-7592 GCA_964644495.1 uncultured Tissierella sp. | reverse complement strand
GTTCTTTTGTGTTATTTCTTGTGGTGATTTAAGGAAAGTAATATTGGATATGAATATGTTATAATATATTATGAAGATAATTCACTTAAGAATGGAGTTAAATATTTATGAAATACAATATAATAGAAGAGAAGAATAGATTGATATTAAAGGATATGGAGGACTTCCATCCTAAGCATATATTCGAATGTGGACAAGCCTTTAGATGGACATTAGAGGAGGATGCTAGCTATACAATAGTAGCTTACAATAAGCTACTTAATGTGAAAAAAGAGAATAGTGATATAATATTTTCTAACACAAATATGGAGGATTTCAATAATATCTGGTATAGATATTTTGATCTAGGAAGGGACTATGGGGTTATAAAGGATGAGCTATCAAAGGATCCTATACTTGAGGAAGCTATAAAATTCGGACATGGGATGCGTTTGCTAAATCAAGACCCATTTGAGACTATAATCTCCTTCATAATCTCAGCTAATAATCAGATTCCAAGGATCAAAAAGTCCATAGATTTAATAGCAAGGACCTATGGTGAAAGAATAGATGATAAATTCTACAGTTTTCCCACTGCTGAAGTACTTTCAAAGGCAGATCCTAAGGATTTAAGGGAAATATGTAGGGTTGGATTCAGGGATGTAAGGATAGTAGAGACAAGTAAGATGATTTATAACAATGAGATAAATATTAATATAATTGATAACTTAAATCGAGAAGAATCTAGAAAAATCCTAATACAATTGCCAGGGGTAGGACCTAAGGTAGCAGACTGTATACTTCTATTTGCCTTCGACAAGGATGACGCCTTCCCTGTAGATGTTTGGGTCAAGAGGGTAATGGAACACTTCTATTTAAAAAAGGAAACCAATGTGAAGGAAATTGGAGCCTATGGAGACAAGATATTTGGTAAGCTAGCAGGATATGCTCAACAGTATCTATTCTATTATGCAAGGGAGCAAGGCATAGGAAAATAAGTCTTCAATTGTAAAGAATATGTAACCCTTTTATTGTATAAATTGGTATTATTATATTAAAAGGGCGTGAATATAGATGAAGAAAAATAAGGGACTTATTATAGGAATTATTTTTATATTTCTTATGATGAGTCTCTTTTTGTTTTTTAGGGAAGAAGACACTGAAGATGACTTTGATAAATTCATTAAGAATGAAGGAATACTCAGCTATGGCATAGGTAATATAGTTGGTGAAGATAGATATTTAGTGGGTCTAATTGGAGGTGATATTGTTATATATTCCATGGAAGAAGATATATCGGAAATATTTAGGAAGGATTTCATGGAGTTCAATCCCTGGAAGATAACAATAGGAGATGTTGATGGTGATGGAATAGATGATATATCCATAGGTGTATATAAGGAGAGCCCGCTTCATCCTGTAATGGCTAAAAGACCATTTTTATATAATTATACAGATGGGGATTTAAAACCACTGTGGAGGGGGTCTAGGCTGTCTAAACCATTCACGGACTATGACTTTAATGATATTGACAAGGACGGTGTAGATGAACTGATATCCATAGAGATATTGTCTGATGATAGGAGGGTCATAAATACTTACAAATGGAAAGGGTTTGGATTTGAAGGATATAAGGAAAGTATGGATTTTGAAGACCTGACTGATTTGAAAATTGATGAAGATAAAGCTTATGTTCAGGTTAGTGAGGGAAAGGACAGTTATTTGGGACTAATAAAGTTAGATGACAATAATCTAATAATAGAAAGGGTGGATTAAGTTGAAAAAAAGAATCTTGTATTCAATTGTTTCTCTAACATTGGTGATAAGCATTATCTTAAGTGCTTGTACTAGTAAAGTAGATCTAGAAGATGACATTAATGAAACTGACAATGCTCAAGTTGACAATAGTTCAGATGATGAGATTAAGATAGCAGATAAATTTGAAGTTAAAAACATTAAAGTTCCCTATGAACCAACAGCTGTAGTTGCTCAAGTTGAACCCTATAGTGTAAAGGCAGATTTATCAAATATTGAAAATCTTAGTTTGTTTGAAGAACTTTCTGAGGAACAAATAGCATTGCTTATAAAAAACAACTTTGTAGTCAACCCATCTAAAGAAGAGCAACTATTCTATATCTATGAAAACAATGAATATATGGATATACCTTCCTTTATAACAACAGATTCAGTATTACAGGTTTATCATATCTTCTATGATTATACTCTTAGGACTTTGGAAAATGAGAAGTTGTTGGGTCTCGTTGAAAAAGTAACTGGGAATATGCTAAGAAACTCCATAGATATTTATAATAGCTTAGAAAATGAATATATGAAGGAAATACAAATAAAAAATATTGCATTCTTTGCAGTTGCTCAATTGGCATTAGATAATGAACTAATAGAGGGAGTACCGGAAGAAGCAAAGAGGTTAGCTCATGAGGAGTTGGAGCTTATAAATAATCATTCGGGATTTAATGAATCCAGCATATTCTCCCCTTATGAGTTAGATTATAGTCAATATACAGTGAGAGGGCATTATACTAGATCTGATGATCTTGCAAGATATTTCAAAGCTATGATGTGGTATGGGCAAGGACCTTTTCCTTTATATTTCAAGGAATATGAAAAGAGAAATATCGAGCAAACCCTTCAAGCCTTGTTGATTACCTACAGCGTATATTCAGACAAAGAGGCTTATGATGCTTGGGAAATGGTGTATGAGCCTACGAATTTCTTTGTAGGTAGTTCAGACGATTTAGACATCTATCAATACGGTCAATTGTTGTTTAAGATATATGGAGACAAACCTGATTTGAATAAATTAAATGATGAAAATAAGTTGGAGGAGTTTTACAAAGAGGCAGATAAATTACCTGAGCCTAAGATTAAGGCAGATTATACTGAGGTCAATTTTCCTTCTGGCAAACAATTTAGATTTATGGGTCAAAGATATGTACTAGATGCGGATATAATACAGCAATTGGTAGAACCATTAATTAGACCTATACCGTCAGGACTTGATGTTATGGGAGTCTTAGGTTCAGAGCGAGCAAAGGAAATCCAATTGTCTAAACCTGAGAATCAGTTATGGGAAAAGTATCCTAGTGAATTGGAAAGACTCAGTAATGAATTTAGTAAATTAGAAGAAGATAAATGGATGAAGAATATGTACCAAGGATGGTTATGGACATTGAAGGGATATTTGGAGCCATTTGGAGAAGGATATCCATCATTTATGACTAATGATGCTTGGATTGATAAGGATCTTAATACAGCATTAGGTTCATGGTCAGAACTAAAACATGATACTATTCTTTATGGGAAACAATCTGGTGCCGAAATGGGTGGTGGTGAATATAAAGAACTCGTAGGCTATGTAGAACCAAATATAGAAGTTTATGAAAAGTTGTTGTGGTTGACTAAATTTTCAAGGGAAAATCTGAAGGCTAGGGATATGAAAATTGAGAGTATAGATGTTAAGATGCAGCAATTTGAGGGATTGCTTGAATTCTTAATAAATTGTTCAGTTAAACAACTGCAAAATGAGGAATTAACAAATGACGAATATGAGCGGATTATGTATTATGGAGGAGTACTGGAGGACCTAACTAGTTCTTTTGCAGGGGACGGATTTAGATGGTTTGAAATAACATCAGAAACTGATAAGAATATGGCTGTCATAGCGGATTTCCATACTATAGGACCAAATAGTTTTCATCCAGGTGGATATATGGAAGCAGGGGTAGGACCTGCATATGAAATCTATGTGGTGGTACCAATAGCAGGTAAGCTTTATTTAACCAAAGGAGCAGTATTTAGCTATCATGAGTTTGCATCAGATGTAAGATTAACAGATGAAATCTGGCAACAGATGATTAAAGAAGATAAACAAGCAGATATGCCAGAATGGACAAATTCATTTATAAGTAGATAATAAAAAATGCGGCATCAGGACCTGTCCCGATGTCGCATTTTAATAACTTGCAAAGGATGATTAGATATGGTTTTCATTAAAGCTGTAGATAGAAATCAAAGACTTATGTTTCCTGAATATGCAGACGACTACATAGCTGAAGATAATCCAGTTAGAAGTGGGACAGTAGTCCTGACCCTCTGTCCCTAAAACAGCTGCCAGATATTATTGGTAAATTCTACCGGATCTTCCAGAGGTAGTCCCTCTATCAACAATGCTTGATTATACAATAGGTTGGTGAATAGCTTTAGCCTTTCCTTATCATTCTCATATGCATCCTTTAGACTATCTAGGACCTTGTGATTGATATTGATTTCTAGGACTTTGTCAGCCTTGATATTTTCACCATCAGGCATTTGATTTAGGACCTTTTCCATCTCTATGGAAAGTTCCCCTTCGCTAGCCAGGTATACAGGATGGTCTTTTAGTTTTGATGTTCCTTTGACTTCCTTAACCCTACCATCTAGATATTCCTTCATTAAATCGAAGATTTCCTTATTATCCATAAGGGCATCATCGTCTTTTTCCTCACCTAAATCTAAATCACTTGAAGATACTGACTTAAATGGTTTTTCCTTATAGTTTTGCAACATTTTTATAGCAAACTCATCTATATAATCAGTAAAGAATAATACATCGTAGCCTTTGTCTTTAACAAAGTTGACCTGTGGCATCTTTTTAAGCCTATCTATGGATTCACCAGTAGCATAGTAGATAGTATCTTGACCTTCAGCCATAGTATCAAAGTATTCATTTAAAGTAACCATCTTTTCTTCCTTAGCTGAATAGAATAATAATAGATCCTGCAAGATCTCTTTATTCATCCCAAAATCAGCATATACACCATATTTAAGCTGCTGCCCAAAGGATTTGAAGAAGTCCTGGTACAATTCTCTATCATTCTTTAGCATTAGGCTTAGCTCATCCTTAATCTTGTCATTTATCTTCTTAGCTATTAAGGTTAATTGCCTATCATGCTGCAATACTTCCCTAGAAATATTTAAACTTAGGTCTTCCGAATCCACAACCCCTTTAACAAAGGAGAAATAATCAGGAAGTAGGTCAGAACATTTATCCATGATTAGGACTCCGCTAGAATAGAGCTCTAGTCCCTTTTCGTATTCCTTGGTGTAGAAATCATATGGTGCTTCCCTTGGAATATAAAGGATGGCATCATATCTTAGGGTTCCATCTACACTGAGATGGATGTGTTTTAATGGTTGATCAAAGCCAAAATGCTTTTCAGAATAAAAATTATTGTAATCTTCCTCAGTCAATTCATTCTTATTTTTTCTCCAAATAGGGACCATGCTATTGACCACTTTTTCTTCTAGAAGATCCTCATATTCATCTTCTGAGCCTTCCTTGAGCTCCCTTGATGTCATATCCATCTTGATTGGATACCTAATAAAGTCTGAGTATTTCTTTATTATATTTTTGATCCTATATTCTTCTAGATAATCATCATAATTTTCATCATCACTATTTTCTTTAAGCTTTAGGATAATTACTGTACCTGGTTCGGGCTTGCTAGCAGCTTGTATAGTATATCCATCTACACCACTGGATTCCCATTTATAGGCTTCATCACTGTCATGAGCCTTACTAATTACAGTGACATTATCAGCAACCATAAAGGCAGAATAAAAGCCTACACCAAATTGGCCTATTATGTCATGACCATCCTTCAAGTCATTATCTTGTTTGAAGGAGTAAGATCCACTTTGGGCAATTACACCAAGATTGGTCTCCAATTCATCTTTTGTCATACCTATTCCAGTATCAGCAACTGTTAAGCTTCTATTGTCTTTATCTATTGTAATCTTTATATAATAATTATCCTTGTTAAAGACAATATCATTATCCGTAAGTGCCTTGTAGTACATCTTATCTATGGCATCACTTGCATTTGATATGAGTTCACGCAAAAATATCTCTTTGTTTGTATAAATAGAGTTGATCATCAAATCAAGTAGCCTTCTAGATTCCGCTCTAAATTCTCTCTTTTCCATATCTATCTACTCCTTAAAATCAATATTAGCAGTCTTAGCTGCTGAGTGCTAAATATATTTTATACTAATAGATTTCCAAAGTCAATATTTCTATATTAAAACAATCTAAAATGATGTGTATTCTAAGAAATAGTCAGCACGTCATATATTTTTTAATGAAAGTGGGACAGTAGTCCTGACCCTCTGTCCCATAGAAATATAGGCTATAATCTCTAGGACAAGGATAGTTACAATTTTTATAGCAAATCAATCCCAAATAGTGTATTCTATTAATATTGGATTTATATAAATTATAGGAGTGAAAGATATGCTAGGTACAATAGTTAATTCTTTGGCAGTTATCATAGGGTCTTTATTGGGTATTAGTCTAAAAAATGGAATAAATGATGAATATAAGAACACAATAATGGATGGGATCAGTTTAGCTGTTATTGTGATTGGTATAATGGGTGGTATTAAGTCACAAAACATGGTGCTAGTTGTAGTGAGTCTAGCATTAGGGGCATTGATTGGAGAAGCAATAGATATTGAAAGTAGGCTTGATAGGCTTGCTAATAAGCTAGAAGCCCGTTTAGGAAAGGGTGATTCTAATTTTTCTAAAGCCTTTGTTAGCGCCACTCTTGTATACTGTATAGGGGCCATGTCTATAGTAGGTGCTCTTGAGTCTGGGCTAACAGCAAATCACCAAACCCTATATGCAAAATCTGCACTAGATGGGATAACAGCTATTGTATTTGCATCTAGCTTAGGTATTGGGACAGCATTTTCGGCTATACCTATATTTATATATCAAGGATCTATAACCCTAATGGCTAAATATATCAAGGATCTTTTAACGCCTGAATTAGTTACTGAAATGTCAGCAGTGGGTGGGATACTGATTATAGCAATAGGTATAAATCTATTGAATCTAAAAAAGATTAAGGTAGGTAACCTACTACCAGCAGTATTAATTCCCTTTGTATATTATTTTATAGTAAACATAGTAGGAAACCTGATATAAATAGAGCAAATTAGAGAAAACCCGAGAAATATAAACTTGTTGTTTAAATATGCTTGGTAAATATCCTAAATCAATAATCTATAAAACTTGATAAGTATTTTTCTTTAGGGTAAGATAAGTATTAGATGATTAGCACTCATCGACACCAAGTGCTAACAATAGAAGAAAATTTAAGGAGGAAGACTTTATGAATTTAAGACCGTTAGGTGAAAGAGTAGTCATAAAAAAAATTGAAGTAGAAGAAAAAACTAAGAGTGGTATAGTATTACCAACATCTGCACAAGAACAACCTCAAATAGCAGAGGTAGTAGCTGTAGGAGTAGATATTTTAAATGATGAAAAGAAAAAAGATCAAATTAAGGTTGGAGACAAGGTGATATTCACTAAATATGCTGGTACTGAGATCAAAGTTGATGATGAAGAATTAAATATTCTAAAATTAAGTGATATTTTAGCTGTAGTAGAGTAATCAACTTATCATTTAGTCTGTAGCCCCTTGTGGGGTGAATGTAGTCAAGAATCTAATTATCAATAAAAGGAGTGTTTAAGTAATATGGCGAAAGAAATTAAATTTGGTGAAGATGCTCGTAGATCAATGGAAACGGGAATTAATAAATTAGCAGAT
>CAZXWU010000018.1:0-17232 GCA_964644495.1 uncultured Tissierella sp. | reverse complement strand
GTGAGAAGGCATATACATAATTAAATCTATATCATTTTGTAAGTCTCTTTCTTTTATTGTCCCTAACATTTCTTGGGCTAAGGGTTTGTATAGATAGGTCTTGCCATTAAATTTATAATCTGCAACTATATCCCGCATATATCGATTATATATAAGAGTATAATATGCCTCACTAATAGATGGAAAGTCTAGGTCAACCCTCCTATGAACAATTTCTAAGAAGTCATAACACTCCTTACAGATAAAATTATTTAAGCTATCCTTTGTCTCCATACAAAGATAACAGAGATTCCTAGTTGGAAACAAGAGATTACTTATGGCTTTAATATATTCCATAAATATCACCCTTCAGATAAGTTATTTAATTAAAAAAATGAATTCAAAAATTCTCTAATCTTTACATCTAAGGATGAATAACGCTTTTCGATCTTGTTGTTATTAATCATCATTTGAAGATACTTTGGATTTCCTACAAGAACTACCAATTGCCTTGCTCTAGTAATTGCAGTATATATCAGATTCCTAGTAAGGAGCATAGGTGGTCCCCAATGTATGGGCATTACTACCGCAGGAAACTCGCTTCCTTGTGCTTTATGCACTGTAGTAGCATAGGAGAGTTTGATCTCATCTAGATCACCAAATTCATAGTCTACTTCTTTTTCATCATCAAAGATTACCGTGACAATATTTGCCTCATTATCAATATGACTTATATAGCCTAAGTCTCCGTTAAAAACTCCTTCTCCCTCATCTATTAGAAGGGCCTCTTTCATAATCCTCCATTTTAACTTGTAATTATTCTTTATTTGCATTACCTTATCCCCAACTCTAAGTATCCCATCTCTAGTTTCTTTTTCAGACTTATCTTTATCCTTAGGGTTCAAGGCATCTTGTAAATGTTTATTTAAGGCGTTTATACCTACATCTCCTTTTTTCATAGGGGTAAGTATTTGGATATCTCTAACTGAATCAAAACCATAGAAGTTTGGAAGTCTATCCATCATAAGGCTAATAATAGTATCCACGGTTTTACCCTTGTCATGCTCTGACATAAAGAAGAAATCCTTATCCTTTTCATTTAGAAGAGGCAATTCACCTTTATTGATCTTGTGAGCATTGAGAATTATCATACTTTCTTCTGCTTGTCTAAATATCTCATCCAATATAAGAACCTTTATACAGCCAGAGTCTATTAAATCCTTCAAGACGTTTCCTGGACCCACACTTGGTAATTGGTCCACATCTCCTACTAAAACAAGTCTAGTGCCTGGATTTATAGCTTTAAGCAGGCTATTCATAAGGAGTATATCTATCATAGATGCTTCGTCAATGATTATTACGTCCCCATCAATAGGACTATCTTCATCCTTATTAAAATCCATCCCCTCATCTGAGTCCATATAAGAAAATTCCAATAGCCTATGTATAGTCTGACTTTCCCTAGCAGTAGTCTCAGTCATCCTCTTTGCAGCCCTACCAGTTGGAGCAGCCAGTACTACTTTCAAACCCAGCTCTTCATATATCTTTATAATCGCATTTATAGTAGTAGTCTTTCCAGTTCCAGGTCCACCAGTGATTACTATAACCCCATTATCAATGGATTCTTTTATAGCTACAATCTGTTTACTTCCAAAGGATATATCATCTTGCTCTTCTATCCTGGCAATTTCTTTCTCTACATTGATTTCTAGTTCACCAAAATCTACCCTTGATAATTCTACAATCTTTGTAGCCACATTGTTCTCTGCAATATGATATGGCATATAGTAGACAAGAGTCTTTTCCCCTTCATTAACTATATAGAAATTATTTCTAAGGGCTAGATTTCTTATGGATTCTTCTATATCCTCTATAGCTATATTTAATATCTTTGATGCTTTACTTAATAAGTCTTCTTTTGGTAGATAGCAGTGTCCTTCTCCAGCGCTTTCCATCATGGTAAATTTTAAACCCGCTTCTATCCTAAAGGGCGAATCCCCATCTATTCCCATACTCTTGGCTATACTATCTGCCGTCTTAAAGCCAATGCCTTGAATATCTTCTGAAAGCCTATAGGGGTTTCCACTAATTATATTGATGGTATCCTTGCCATACCTCTTGTATATTTTGATGCCATTATTTACAGAGATTTCGTATTGTTGTAAATAGACCATTATATCCCGTAGTTCTCTATGTTCTTCAAAGGCATTAGCTATCCTCTCAAGCTTCTTGTCTCCAATACCAGGTATCTCCTTGAGCCTTTCCGGATTATACTGGATAATATCTAATGAATCCAGGCCAAATCTTTCTACAATATTCTTTGCAGTCTTGGGGCCTATATGAGGGATCAAACCTGAAGCAAGATAATTTTCTATACCCTTTACACTAGATGGCATAGTGGTTTTTATGGAGGTAAAATTAAACTGTTCTCCAAATCTATTATGGTAGACCCAGTCCCCTTCTATCTCAACCATTTCCTCCAGATTTATGATGGCAGCATTACCAACTATGGTAATCAATCCATCAGACGTATTCAATTTTGCAACTGTATATCCATTTATCTCATTTCTAAATATGATTTCTTCTATAATCCCTTCTATTACAAGCAATATAATACCTCCAATCCTTATGTGAATATTATAGCATATGTAGGTGTTTTTGGGTAAAAAAACGGGAGGTCAAAGACCTCCCCTACAAATATTTTATTGTCAGAATCTTATTATGCCAGCGTAGTATTAAGATCCATCGCTATCGCTAGTTTTTCACTTCAAATGCTAAATTGGGGACGGGTCCCAATCTAGCATTTGGGGACGGCTAATTTGGGGACGGGTCCCAATCTAGCATTTTCTGCAATTTAGGGACCCGTCCCCTGCTAGCCACTGCTAGCCATTATTGTCTGCCATTCCAATTATCCTCTTAATGCTTCAACCTTATCTGTTCTCTCCCATGGCAGGTCTATATCATTTCTACCAAAGTGACCATAGGCTGCTGTCTGCCTATAGATTGGTCTTTGTAAGTCTAAATCCCTTATAATAGCTGCTGGTCTTAAATCAAAATGTTTTTGTATTAATGATATTATTTCAGAATCTTCAATTTTACCTGTCCCAAATGTATCTACAAATATGGATAAAGGTTTTGCAACACCAATTGCATATGCTAACCCTACTTCACATTTATCTGCTAAACCTGCTGCAACAATATTTTTTGCAATATATCTTGCAGCATAGGATGCTGATCTATCTACCTTTGTTGGATCCTTGCCAGAGAAAGCTCCCCCACCATGTCTACCCATTCCTCCATAGGTGTCTACTATAATCTTTCTACCTGTTAAGCCTGCATCACCCATTGGCCCGCCAGTTACAAATCTTCCAGTTGGATTAACATAGAATTTTGTATTTTCATCTATCATATCTTCTGGAATTATAGTTAATATAACATGTTTAATTAAGTCTTGTCTGATGGTTTCAAGACTAACATCCGGACTGTGTTGAGATGATACAACTACATTTTCTATCCTACTTGGTTTTCCATCATAATATTCAACTGTTACTTGTGTCTTTCCATCCGGTCTTAAATAAGTTAATGTGCCATTTTTTCTCACTTCACTTAGCCTTCTTGAAAGTTTATGTGCTAAAGAAATTGGCATTGGCATGTATTCCTCTGTTTCATTACATGCATAACCAAACATCATACCTTGGTCTCCTGCTCCTATCTTATCTAATTCATCAGAGCTATCTTCTTTTTGTTCCAATGATTTATCTACACCTAGGGCTATATCTGGAGATTGTTCATTGATAGATGTAAGGACAGCACAAGTATCTGCATCAAAGCCGTATTTTGCCCTTACATAGCCTATCTCCTCTACGGTCTTCCTAACTATCTTTGGTATATCAACATAACAATCCGTAGTGATTTCACCTGCTACCAATACAAGCCCAGTAGTTGCCATAGTTTCACAAGCAACCCTTGCATCTGGGTCCTTTTCTAAAATTGCATCCAAAATAGCATCCGATATTTGATCACATACTTTATCTGGATGCCCTTCTGTTACTGATTCAGAAGTAAATAACCATTTTTTCATCTGTACTCCTCCTATATTTTAAAAAATTAATTTGATTAGACACAAATAAATGCCCATTCCAAAGGAAAAGGCATTAAATTCACGCGTCCTCATCTTTCAGAATTTGTGGGATTTAGCACCTTTGTTTTAAACAGGTTGCCGGATTTCATAGGGCCCATTCCCTCCATCACTCCTAATAAGGTTAGTATTTACTTATTGATTAATTGACATTCTAACATATAGGCTTTCTTTAGTCAATAAAAAGCATTTAATAGATTCAAAAAATATAAAAGCTGATATTCAATGAATATCAGCTTTTATCGTCAAATTTATGGTCGGGGTGAGAGGATTTGAACCCCCGGCCCCATGGTCCCAAACCACGTGCGCTACCAAACTGCGCTACACCCCGCTGTTTTTGACGACTATTATAGTATAAGCGATATTTTAATTAAAATCAAGATGCTAAAATCATCAAATTTCAAGTATTACACCTTAAAGTTGCAACCTAATATATTATTTCTTAAATTTACTAAATTCATCTTTATTTATCTCCATATTGCTCCTTATTTCGTTTTTTATCCTAAGATAATATGAAGAAAGGTCGGGAGCAGATTCAAATATACCTTATTTTCAAAGCCTACTACCGACCTTTATAATTTATAAGAACATATATTTACAAATTATAGCTAAAATCCAATACTATTACCTAGCTTCCAAAATATATTATGTGCTTTACTATCAGTATTATACAGATTACAAAAGTTTTAATTTCCAATTCTTTTTAATAAACTGTTTTCAGTATCATCATAAAAAACTCTTATCCTCTTAAGGGCTAAATAACCTTGATCTTTACTAGCTGAACCATATTGGGTAGTAACAGCTGTTTCATATCCTACTTCATTAATAAATTCCTTTACATACTCAGTATATTTTCCGATAGGATAGGCTAGAGTATTAACCTTCTCTCCTAAAATTCTTTCTAGGGTGGATTTTGAACCCTCGTATTCAAATCTTAATCTGGTCTTATTTTCTCTAGTGGAATCTATATGATAAACTGTATGACTTCCAATCTCAACTCCATTTGAATATATTCTTCTTAAATTATCCTCTGTCATTATATCATTGCTTCCAATATTCCCAGTAATCATATAGATTGTACCTGTCATCCCCCTTTTAGTAAGTTCATCAGCTACGAATGTATAATGGGATTCATAACCGTCATCAAAAGAAAGCACAATAGGATTTTGGGGCAAAGGCGCACCCTCCTCCCAATGATTATAAAGCTGGTCCATTGTTATTGCATTATATCCATTATTCTTTAAAGCATCTAAATGAACTTTAAATCTATCTGGATGTACGTATAAGCCAGTAGGACCATCCTTAGGTAAAATGCCTATTTCATGGTACATTAAAATTGGTATATTTTTATATAACACATAATCAGGTCTATTTGGATAAACTGGATTGTCCAAATTATTTTTTATTTTAATAAGGTCCCTTAAACTAATGCTTTTATTATCTTCTTTATAAGCTTGTAAAAGTTTTTCATCAAATATGCCTTCACTATAACACATCAATAGCTTTCTATTACTTACCCCATCTAAAACAGATCTATAATACTGGTAATTTTCATAAGTAAGCTCAATATCATTTACAATCATATCAGCTAAATTTAACAAGGTGATATCCCTATCCATTATATAATTAGCCCCTAATAATTTTTCCAAGTCTAAATGGTCTGCTGGTTCATCTAGTAGTGACCTTAGACTCCATAAGTCTGGTAAATCAAAATCTATCTCCCGAGATTGGAGGAAGTCTGTTAATCGATTGATTATTACAGCATACTCAGCTCTTGTTAGTTCCGTATCCGGCTCAAAGTAACCACTATTACCACTCATTAATCCCAACCATCTCATGGTATGTATCTCTTCATACATTGGATGCTCTTGGTTAGCATCCTTAAATTGTGTAATGTCCTTACTCGATTCTGCGTAGCCTAGTGATGATATGGCTAAAGATGCTAATATAACAACTATGAATACTATCCTTTTGCCCATCCTGATACCCCCTATGTTTTTCCTACCTATGTTTTTCCTACCCATATATTACCATATACTAGGCCCAAATATAAGTGGTTAAAGCTTGAAATCACATCATTTACTTCAATAATCTTAATGGATTTTGTCTGTAAGATATAAATTTATCTATTTTTGGCATTTGTTAGGGGAATGTAATCTATTTGTAACAGATTTGATATATAAAAGCTATATAATGAAACTTGGATAGATATTGTGTAAAATACTAGAGAGGTGACATCATATGAAGAGAAAAGTTAAGAAAGGCCTTGTAGCTGTCTTGGCAGCATCAACCATATTTACAAGTACAGTTCCAGGTTTTGCTAGTCAAATAACTGTTAACATGCCCTATGAGATACATAGCTCAAAGAACCTTGAGTACTTAGCATCAGGGGTTAGCTATGAGCATATAAGAAAATTTACAGCCTTAGGCTGGTGGAATATCAATGTCATAAGAGTTGATTTAGAAAATGAATATACTGAATTAAAAGGATTGTTTAATAAAGAAGGTATTGCTAAAAGAGATAGTGTCAGCAATATGGTTGAAAAGCATGATGCAGTTGGAGGCGTAAATGGTGATTACTTTAGTTACACTCCATTACCTTCTACTCTTGGTGGCCTCATTAGTGATGGTCAAGTAATTATATCCCCTATTGAATTGGCATATGCCCTACCAAGCTTCTATTTGACAAATGACAATAAAGGTGGAGTAGAATATTTTGATAGAAGTATAGTAGTGACCGACCTCAATAATGGGACCAAAGTACATGTAAACACTCTAAACAAGGTAACACCTGAGTTTGATACCACAACCCTCTTAGATAATAATTGGGGGCAACAATCTGTTGGAAATAGATTTCATAATGATCTAATAGAGGTAGTAGTAGATAATGACCTTGTCAAGGATATTAGAATTGGACAAGGGCCTGTAAACATTCCTGATAATGGGTATGTAATCGCAGGAAGAGGAGCTCGAGCAGAGACTCTTCAACAATTAACAGTAGGCAATAAAGTAAAATTAGATGTGGCTACAAATCCTAATGTGGACAAGATAAAATTTGCTATTGGTGGCGGGAGTATTATCCTAAAAGATGGTCAACTATCCCTAACTGATATTAATAGCAAAGGGGTTGGACCTAGAACAGGTATTGGAATTAATAAAGATAATACAGAGATGATATTGGTTACTATAGATGGTAGAGACTCATCCTTTAAAGGTGTTAGTCAAGAGATGTTTGCTTCAATTATGAGAGAACTTGGAGCATATAATGCCCTTAACTTGGATGGTGGCGGCTCTACAACTATGGCTATCAAAGCATTAGGACAAGACAAGGCTCAAGTCGTGAACAAGCCTTCTGAAGGATCACAAAGACTGGTAGTAAATGGTGTAGGAGTAGTATCTAATGCTCCTAAGGGTGAATTATCCTATTTGAAAGTATCAAGTGAAGATAATAAAATGTTTGTAAATACATCAAGAAATATCCAAGTTAAGGGATATGATGAAAATCATAATCCTGTAAAATTAGATCCCTCACTAGCAAACTTTTCTCTTGAAGGTGTTGAAGGTGATTTCGAGGCCAATAAGTTTAGACCTAGAAGTTCAGGCAAGGCAACTATTAAGGTGGACTACAATGGAATAAAAGGTGAGTTTGACTTAAGTATCTTGGATACTATAAAGGATATCAATGCCAATATAGATGAGATCAATATTGATGCAAATTCTACTTATAAGCTACCTTCCTTCTATGGTAAAGACATCAAGGGAACTGAAGCAAGGATATATCTTGAAGACATAGATTTCACAATTACTGGTGATATAGGACATATTGAAAATGGTGTGTTTTACAGTGGTGAAACAGCTAAAGGTGGAGCAATTACTCTTAGGGCTGGTGAAGGTATATATAATATACTGGTAAGTGTAGGTAACGAGGCCAAACTAGTAGATAGTTTTGAAGACCTTGCTAAGTATGAATTTCTTTCATACCCTGAATCAGTAAGTGGAGGTATAAATCTATCTAAAGAAGCTAAGGATGGTAATCATAGTATCTCACTTAAATATGATTTCTCACAAGGAGAAAATACTAGAGCAGCCTATCTAATGCTAAATCCAGAGGAATCTGGAATTACCTTAGAAGGAAAACCTAGAAAACTTGGTCTTTGGGTCAAGGGTGACAATAGTAGTTCTTGGCTAAGGGCTATAGCTTTAGATAGCAAGGGTAATGAACACTATCTAAGCTTTGAACAAAATATAGATTGGGAAGATTGGCAATATCTGGAGGCCCATATTCCAAATAATTTCTCCTATCCTGTTAAATTAGAACGTATCTATGTAGTTGAAACTGATAGTATAAGGAAACAAGCTGGTGAAATTCTCATAGATGGGCTTAATGCTTATTATCCATCTAATATCGGAAGTATTGACCTACCAGCTGCTAGTGAACTAAAGGATGAATTAAACAAAAGATCAGAAATTCAAGAAGGTGGATTTACATTTGTTGTAGGTAATGAACCTAAGAATATAGATGAGGTCATGGAGTATAAGGCAAGTAAAACAATAGCAGACCTTATGAGTAAAAGTAAGATTTCAGTAACATTAAACAGTGTTTCAGAGGAATTTCAAGCAAATCTTAATAACTTTGCCTATATAGATGGGTCACTAGCATATAAAACTAATAAACATATGGACACCTTGTTTGTTGGCATAAATTCTAGCAAAAATGGTATTAGAGAAACCGATCCTCAACAATGGCTAAAACTTAAAGATGACTTAGAAAATAGAAGTGAGACCAACTTTATACTACTTCTACCAACACCTATATTTGGAAGTTATGGATTCAGCGATAAGCTAGAAGCTGAACTATTACATGATATATTGGTGGAAGCCCAACAAAGAGGTAAAAATATTATGGTTGTTCATGGCGGAAGAACAAAATCTACCAATCTAAGAGATGGTATAAGATATATAGAATTAAACACTAGGGACATCCAGTCTCCTGAAGATATAAAGAATATAAATCTTGTAAAGTTTTATGTAAATGGAGATAAAATATCTTATGAATTCATAAAGGTATTTTAACTAAAAAAAAGAAAAACATTTAGGATTCCCCCTTCCTAAATGTTTTTCTTTTATCTTCTAGCTCTTACATCTGCACCAGCAGTTTCTATGCTTTTTAACCACTCTAAGGATTTGCCAGTGCCTACAGCTACACATTCAATTGGATTATCAGCAATTGTTACTTCTATGCCTGTCCTTTTATTTATGAGCTTGTCCATACCATTGAGAAGTGCTCCCCCACCTGTCATAACAATTCCTTTATTTCCTATATCAGCTGCTAGCTCTGGTGGTGTTCTTTCTAATACAGAGTGTACAGCTTCAGTAATCTCATAGATTGGATCATGGAGAGCTTCTAGCATATCACTAGTACTTACCTCTATATTCATAGGTAGGCCCGTCAATAGATTTCTACCCTTGACTGATTCAAATCTTTCAACCTCAGGCGGATATACACAACCTACACTTATCTTTAAGCGTTCTGCTGATCTTTCTCCTATCATCATATTATATTTTTTTCTTATAAATTTAGTTATAGCTTCATCACAGTCGTTACCAGCTACCCTAATGGAGTTGTTTACAACAATCCCACCTAAGGCTATGACAGCTACATCAGTGGTGCCACCACCAATGTCTATAATCATATTGCCATCTGGCTCAGTTATATCAATTCCTGCACCAATTGCTGCTGCAATGGGCTCTTCAATAATATATGTCTTTATAGCTCCTGCATGTTGGCAAGCTTCAACAACTGCCCTTCTTTCCACATCAGTTATACCACTAGGAACACACACAATAATCCTAGGTTTTAAAAGTCTTGTCTTAAGTACTTTTTTAAGAAAATACTTAAGCATTCTCTCAGTTATTTCATAGTCAGAAATTACCCCATTTTTTAGTGGCCTAATTGCTACAATATTCCCAGGTGTCCGCCCAAGCATTTTCCTTGCTTCCTCGCCTACTGCTAGAAATTTATTTGTATATTGATCAATAGCAACTACAGATGGCTCTTTCAATACTACTCCCTTGCCTTTTAAATAAACTAGTATACTGGCTGTTCCTAAATCTATTCCTACATCCGTTCTAAATGACACTAGAATCATCCTTTCTTCTAATACTCTTTATCTCATATTCTATATAAATTTCAAAATCCCTCTACTTTTTGAAAATTTTTTAGAAAGATATTCTATTGCTATATATCTCTTTCTCACATATAATATTCAATGTGTTATAAAAAAAATATAATAATATGCATAAGAGGTGTTTTACATTGAAGTCTAATTTAAATCCAATAAAGATAGATGGAAAAATAAAATACATTATTGTTTCCATCTATGCAATTTTAATTTTACTAAGTTCATTTTTATTTAATACCCCACAAGAAATTCTCCAGGGTATGAAAAACATAGTAGTCTCACCTAGTATTTTAGTGTCTGATTACTTTGCTGTAGGAAATTTAGGTGCAGCCATTTTTAATAGTGGCTTATTAATGATTATATCAGTACTATTGGCATTATTCAATAAATTAAATTTATCTGGTCCTGTTATTGCAGGAATTTTTACAGTGGGGGGCTTCGCCCTCTTTGGAAAGAACATATATAATTATTGGGCTATTATTTTTGGAGTTTATTTATATGCAGTAATCAAAAAAGAAGACTTTAAAAATTATCTAGTTATCGCTTTTTTTGCTACTACTTTATCCCCATTGATAAGTAAAGTCTCTTTTGATTTTGCTTTAAGCCCGCTCCTAGGCATAGCTTTAGGTAATCTATCTGGTTTGCTAGTAGGTCTAATAATGGCACCCCTTGCTTATCACCTGAAAAATACCCATATGGGTTACAATCATTATAATGTTGGTTTTACAGGAGGAATCATTGGAACCTTGTTTATGTCAATATTTAGAATCCTAGGTTTTGATAGCACTGCAGTATCAATAATTGCAGAAGGTTATAATAAACCACTTACAATATACCTTGGAATAATTATTTTTTCTATGATAATCCTTGGATTTGTATTAAATGGTATGACCTTTAGAGGCTACAAAAATTTACTTGAGTCCCCAGGTACACCCCCTAACGACTATATAGACCTCTATGGATTTGGTCTAAGTTTTATAAATATGGGGATTATGGGATTGATCAGTCTCATATATATACTTTTAGTAGGTGGTCAGTTAAACGGTCCTACAATTGGAGGAATATTCACTGTTGTTGGATTTGCTGCCTTTGGTAAGCATCCTAAAAATTCCATCCCAATAATGTTAGGGGTCTTTTTAACGGCTCTATTAACAGATCTAGAGGTTACTTCTACTGTAATAGTATTTACAGCCTTGTTTGCTACTGCCCTAGCTCCAGTAGCTGGTAAATTCGGTCCTATTGCTGGGATAATTGCAGGATTTGTCCATACATCAATTGTACTAAATCTAGGTGTCCTACATGGTGGCACCAATCTATATAACAATGGATTTTCAGCTGGTATTGTAGCAGCTATCCTAGTCCCTATATTTACCGCCTTTAAGAAGATAAAAGAGGATTCTTAAGGATAGGAAAAGGTATCATTTTAACTTTTTAGATTTTTGAGGATTCCTAATGATTTCTCAAAAATCTAAAAAAGTCCTAATAGGACTTTTTATTCATTAATTGCTTTGTATTTTTGTTTGGTAGCTTCCCCACCTCTTATGTGTCTTTCTGCTTTATTTGTTTCTAGTACATCCTTAACCATTGCTGCTATAAGAGGGTTTATCTTAGGTAATCTCTCTGTTACGTCCTTGTGTACCGTACTTTTACTTACACCAAATATACCTGCTGCTTGCCTCACGGTAGCACCTTCATTTAGTATGTATTTTGCTATTTCTAAAGTTCTCTCTTCTATATAATCTTTCACTTAATAACCCCCTTTTACTTTTTGGGTATTCTAATAAATACTTATGCTTTTTTATCTAATAATAGAACGGGGATCTACTGTTTTCTGGTTTTTTATTACTTCAAAGTGCAGATGTGCCTCCATTAATGACTCAATTTCAGCAGAATTACCTACAGTTGCGATTATATCCCCTTGTCTCACATCAAGACCTTCCCTGACCATCTCCAAAGTTCTTAAATTGGAGTACTTTGTTTCTAAACCATCACCATGATCAATAACTATGATTTTCCCCCAAAGACTATCCTCATATACCTTAGAAACTCTGCCAGCTAAGGCTGCAGTTACATTACTTCCTAGATCAGCTTTGATATCGATTCCAGAATGACCTCTCCATTCTTCTAAGGTTTCTGAGTATATTAGCTTATCTCCAGCAAAATCTGTAATAATTTCACCTTTTATAGGTAATGTTAATTGTCCACTTGCTTCCATAGCTGCTTGTTCGACATAATTATCGATGAACTCTATTTCTTCCTCAACTTGATCCTCTTGGCCTTCATAAAATACTTCTTCCGATTCAGCTAATTCATCTTCCTCTTGTGTATTATTGACGTAATCCATATCTTGGACTATTTCATAATCTTCCCCTAAGATAATCTCCCCAGTCTCCAAATCCAATGAACTATTATTAATTCCTTCAACAATTCCTATTGACTGAGTACCCCCCTGATTTTCAAGAATTACTAGCTCATTATTTTGACCATCTTTGTCCACTTCTCTAGTTAAAATAGATATGGTTCCAATAGCAACAATACATACACATATAAATAGAAATAGCAAAAATCCGTTTTCCTTCATAGTTTTAACAATTTTATCTTTCATTGCTCCACCTCCATTAACTAGTATTTCCACTAAATAGAAATTAATACACATACTAGGACAAAATATCCAAAAAATAAAAAAAATCATTCCAAGCTTTATCAGGGATTTAAGAGCCTCCCTGCACTTGGAATGACTATATATTTTAAAATTACATTCTTTTTAATTCAATTCCACTATAGTAATGCCTAAGTATCTCTTGGTAGCTTTTACCTTGTTTTGCCATACCATTGGCACCCCATTGACTCATACCTACACCATGGCCAAATCCGTAGGTTTCTATTTCAATTAGCTTAAGATTTTTGTCATACATAATTTTAAAATTAGTAGAATCTAGGCCATATAAATCTCTTATATCCCTACCATTTATAACTAGATCATCAATGGCAAGAGTCTTGACTCTTCCACTATTAGTTTTTTCAAGCAATTTGATTTTTTCATAGAAGTTTTCTTTATTGATATTAATGCTTGGATATTTACTCTTTAATTTATCTATAAACTCATCCACCGTAAGATTAACTATGGACCTAAACCTAGGAGAAGCTTCTTCATAAGGACTCTCAACAGCCTTTAAGTATGGAGAATCCACTGCAAAAACATGGACAGCATCTTCAGTCATGCCACCACTTGTAGAATGATACAGGGGTTCTACTATTTCTCCTTCATAATATATAATTATTCCTACTGTGGAATCAACTGCCTCCTCAATCTTTCCCCAATAATCTTCTACCCAAGTATCCCCATGGATTGTTTGCAAATCTGCCAAAGATAAATAGGCTTGACAATGTTCTTTGGAACATAAGGGGGCACTCGGATGATCAGGATGGCCATTTTCAAATTTGATACTCCGGCTTATGGCATAAGTCCTAGCAGCTATGGCCTGTGCCTTAAGAGCCTCTATATGGAAGGCTGCAGGCATCTCGGCTGCAACAACACCTTTTACATAATCATCTAATAATAGAGATTCAGCCTTTTTGCTGACATTATTGTAGACTTTGATTCTCTCTAACTTTATTTCCTCTACGACTTGTGGATCTTCTTCTATTGGCTTGATGACCTCTCTTCTATCAAGACTTTGCCCTTCCGCAGTATTTGTCACTGGACCAAAATTAAAAGTCCTAACAATAACTGTAGGTAGAAATATAGTTATTATCAAGACCACTGTAAAATAGATAGCAATTTTTTTCATTATCTCCCCTCATCTCTTCAGTATATAAATATACATATTCAATTCTGAGAATTAATATGCTAATTAATGATGTATTTTATAGGTAGATATGATAAAATTAAAATAATGACTATATCATATCATCGACCAAATAATGATTGTGGAGGTCATATATTGAAAAGACATACCAAACAGTTTTTAATTATAGCATTTATACTAGCTTATTTATGTTTCGGAATAATTATATCTACTAATTCAGGATTAGGCGAGGTACTTTCTAGCCCTCTTCTTTTGCTTTTACTAGTATTAGGATTTTTGAGTCCATTCTTATCGTCTTTAATAGTATTTATTTTAAATAAAGAGGAATTAGGTGGCCTAAGTGGTTTTATTGACAATTATAGGGTCCCTAAATCAAAAGAATCGATTATTTGGGTATTTATATTTTTAGCTGTACATTATGGACTTGGGATTATATTGAATAATGTAGGTTTATATGGAGACTTCTTAGATTTCTTTAAGTATCTGCCAATTATGATAATTTTACTTGGTTCTCAAGAACTTGGCTGGAGAAGGATTGTCCAACCTTTCTTTGAAAAAGAGAGAGGATATTATAGGTCTATTATTATAACTGGACTTTTTTGGGCAGTATGGTTTATGCCACTTATATTTATTAGAGGTTTTATAGTACTTCCCCAATTTTATACACAATTTGCAGCCTATTTAATTGGCTTAAGCTTTCTATTAACAGCCTTATATAAAAAGAGTCAAAGCATCTTATATTGTACTATACTTTCTAGCCTAATCTTTGCTCTAGTTCCAGTGATAGTATTTAAAGTAGGATATGGACTTTTAGCTATTGCTCTTTTTGAAGCAATTGTTGTAGGCTTCTTTAAAAAATAAAACTTCAATCAAAAACACTTAGTATCCATGGATACTAAGTGTTTTTATTTTGATAAATTCAGATTTTCATGGTCTAATTGTTTTTCTCTTTGCTTTAATATAACCTTAAAGAGTTTTTCCGCTTCCTTATAGTGGTCTTCTGTTAGTTTTAAAGCTAATGCAAAATCCCGATCTTTATAAGCATCCTTCATCTTTTTATGCCCACTTATGCTTTCCCGCATCAAAACTGGATTTTTAATATAAAAAGAGTTTCTTACAAGCATCTCATGTAGCACATTGTATTCTTTAAATAATTTTTTCAGTCTAGAATTCTCAGAGAAATCTATAAATGTTTTATGAAATTTATAATCATAATCATAAAACTTATCTGTCCCAATACTTTTTTCCTGAAGAAGGATATATTTTTCTAAATATGATACTAGATCATCAATGTCAGCCTTCTCGGATGATAGATTTATTCCTGTTTTTATTATATGTAATAGTACTTCATTTACTTCAAGAAAGAAATCATAGTCAAAGTCTACAACAGTAGCCCCTGTTTTATCTATTGAAGATACAAGCCCATCTTGATAAAGACGATTTATAGCATCTCTTATAGGTGAGGAACTTACACCAAATCTATCTTGTAGTTGTCTGTTTACTAGTTTATCCCCAAAAGCTATCTCATTTTTTAGAATCTCCATTTTTAATATATCGTAGATCTGATCACTTAAACTTTTTTTATTTAAAGACATCATTCTGTCATTCCTACCCTTCTTGATTAACGTGTTAAATATATTATAACATTAATTTCAAGATAATAAAAGAGGTGGATAACTCCACCTCTTCACCTTAGACATTTTGATTAAAAAGCAATTCCTTTGAATAAAGCCATGAAGCAGAGTATAGCTGCAAACGGCACATACAGATACTTTCCAATATTGTACCATAAATCCCCTTGCTTCTTCTTAGCTCCCATATTGATTTCATTCATTAAGTCTTCTTTTTTCATAATCCAGAACCATGAAAAAGCACCTATTGTCGCTCCTATTGGGATTATATATATGGATACTAAATCCATCCATGGTCCCCACTTGTATATAGGTTCCATAAATACACCTATACCAAAACAAATAACAGCAAGTAATATTAACATTGGTACACGTTTTAACTTTGGTATTTTGTACATCAATGATTCTCCAACTACCTCAAACATATTTTGTAGTGATGATACTCCACCAAACACTATAGCTGTAAATAATATGATTGCAAATAGTCTACCCAATGGCATGTTTTGTAGTATCGTAGGCAGTGTAACAAATAATAAGCTAGGACCTGCCCCTACATCCATACCATATGCAAAACAAGCTGGTATAATTACTAAGGCTGCTGTCATAGCTGCTATAACGTCAAATATTGCAGTCCACTTAGCACCATCTACAATATCTTCCTTGTCTGAAAGATATGCACCATATACGATCATACCACTACCTGTTACTGATAGGGAGAAAAATGCTTGGCCCATAGCCCAAACCCAAGTCATAGGATCTTTTAAATATTCCCATCTTGGAGTAAACATGAACTTGTATCCCTCAATTGCTCCTGGTAAGAATGCAACTCTTATAGCTAATATAATAAAAAGAGCAAAGAATAATGGCATCATTACTTTATTTGACTTCTCAATACTATCAGCACCTAATAATAATGTTGCAAGGGTTCCTACAACAATAATTAGGTGAAATGGTACTACTGAAAACTCTGTTAATGCAAAGGAGTCAAACCAAGTAGCAGTATCTACAGTCATAAGACTACCTGTAATAGACTGTCCCCAACCTTTAAGTACATAAGCTATGATTACCGCATATCCTATAGCTATACACATTGACCCTGCTAAAGGCAACCAGCCAACAATTTTACCTATAGCTGGTTTCCCACCAGATATCCAAGCGTTTTCATAAGCACCAACTGTACCAGTCTTAGCTCTTCTACCAATTGCATACTCCGCTGTTAGACCTACATATGCGAATATAAATATAAAGATCAAATATGCTACTAAGAATGCTCCACCACCATTACTACCCATTCTGGCTGGAAATCCCCATACGTTTGCCATACCAACTGCTGAACCAACACAAGCTAAAACAAATCCCCATTTAGATTTAAATTGTCCAGTGTTTTGTGTGTTTCTTTCACTCATTTACTTTTCCTCCCCCAAATTTTCTACTTTATAATAGGAGTCATTATAAAGCGATTTTTTCATCTCCTTATTTATTTTATTAATCAG
>CAZXWU010000017.1:14809-17715 GCA_964644495.1 uncultured Tissierella sp. | reverse complement strand
TATGTCTCCATCGTAGGTCAAACTTTCCAAGGTATGTCCCCTTTTAATACAACAATCATTTTTAGGAGATGATAATGATATGAATAAGATAAATGTAAGGGTTAAATATATTAACCACTCTTGTTTTACTGTAGAAGTTGGAAATAGGATATTGGTATTTGATTATTTTAAAGGTGATATCGACTTTGGGAATAAAGATATATATGTATTCGCATCCCATAATCACTGGGACCACTTTGATCCTAAAGTAATGGAATGGAATAAGAGCTATGAAAATATCCACTATATCCTAAGTAATGATATTCAAGTTGAAAAAGGTAAAAATATCACTTTCATTGGTCCATATAAGGAAACCTTCATAAATGATATAAGTATAAAAACCTTTGGTTCTACAGATAAAGGAGTATCCTTCTTGGTCTCGGTAGATGGTGTAAATATATTCCATGCAGGTGACCTGAATTGGTGGTACTGGGATGAGGATAGTGAAGATGAAAAAATAGATATGGAAAATTCTTTTAAAATAAAGATTAAGAGGATAAAGGAATCAGGTAAGGATATAGATATAGGATTTTTCCCTGTAGATCCTAGACTAGAGGAAAATTTCCATCTAGGTGGGGAGTATTTCATAGATCAAATAAAGCCAAAGTATTTTTTCCCAATGCACCTTTGGGATAAGTATAGTTTTATTCAAAAATTTATCCACAAAACGGATTCTGTGTCTACCATTGTTGTGGATATAAGACATAAAAATCAGGTGTTTGAACTTTAAGGTGGGGGACACACCTCTGCAAGACGGTCGATCTTTCTGAGGTATGTCCCCAACATACAATTGGGGGACGGTTCTCGAATTGCATAAATATCTTAGGAATTAAAGAATTTAGGAGAAAAATAGCGGAATTAAGACCATCTTTCTCCCCAAAATTAATCAATAATTTAAACGTTGCATGAAAATATCATTATATAGAGTTAAAATAGACAAGACAAGGGGAAATGGAGACTATAGGCACACAGTCTGGCGGGTCCCTGTGTCGCACACCCACACGACCCATAATCTTACTGATGCTCACTCCAATTATGGTGTTATTTTTGTTTCTGTTTCATCTATTTTCGAATACTTATCTTTTAATTTCCTGAAATCGTCTTGAATAGCTCTATGTTCTACTGCATTTACATCAAACTTAAATAATTTAAATATATACTGCCATATTGGCCCACTCAGAAAAGCTACTATAAGTGTACCAACACCAAGGTTTCCGCCTAATAAAAATCCTACTGATACTGCAAATAATTCAAGTATGCTTTTGATAAGCCTAACCGATTTTCCAGTTTTCTTCATCAATACAACCATCAAACCATCCCTTGGCCCTGCTCCCCAACCAACTGCTATATAAAGGAAGACTCCAAGTCCATGAAAAATAAGTCCTACTAATAAGAGTATTAAACTAGGTAAGAAAGCTTCAAAGCTAGGAAGTATATTTGCCATCATCAACAAATCAATGAATGTACCTATCAACAACATGTTTGCTATAGTTCCCCATCCTATGGGTTGACCTAGGTATATATCTAAGAAAACAATTATAAGGCCCATAGATATACTTGCTTGACCTACAGTTATACCAGTAACTCTTGAAACTCCTTGATGAAATACATCCCAAGGTGCTACCCCTATCTTAGCATTTAAGATACACACTGTTCCTAAAGAAAAAACAAATAGTCCAAATATAAGTCTAAAGATATTAAATGATATTGTTTTTAGTTTGCTTTTATCCATATTCCTAGCCCCCCTTTAATAGTCATCTAAAAATGAATGTTTGGTGTCTCCTTCTTTCCATCCAATAACACCATCCATATTTACATTTTCTAGAGATCTAAATATATTTATGTCCACATTCACAAAACTAGATTTAAGGTTCTCAATTAGATCCTTGATTTCATATCTTTTATTCCCAATTTTCTTTGCCGCCACCATACAAGCACAGTTTAATGGAAAAATTCCACTATTTTGTATAAACCTTTTAATATACTCTTCTTCTATTAAATATAAAGGCCTAATCAGCTCCATATTGTCAAAGTTTTGTGCCCTTAGTTTTGGCATCATGGTTTTCATGCTCCCATTGCAGAGTAGATTTAACATAGTAGTTTCAATTACATCATTGAAATGATGGCCCAGGGCTAATTTATTGCATCCCAGTTCTTGAGCTTTACTATATAAGGCACCCCTCCTCATACGGGCACACATATAGCATGGATAATCCCCTGCAATTCTATCAGCTACTTGAAATACATCTGTATTATATATTTCTACAGGAATATTTAGGTAGTCACAATTCTCCTCAAGTAGGTCTCTTATCTCAGGGTGATAACCAGGATCCATTGCAATAAATTCAAGTTCAAAGTTTTGCTTTCCATATTTATATAATTCTTGAAATAACTTTGCCATTAAAAGGCTATCCTTGCCCCCTGAAATGGCTACAGCTATTTTATCTCCATCTTGTATAAGGTCATACTCTTTAATGGCCTTAATAAATTTAGCCCATATATGCTTTCTATATGTCTTGATTATACTTCTTTCTATTTCAATAAGTGGTTTTTTATCATTGAAGGGTGCTATGATTTCGCAGCCCTCACCAGATAGACTTAATTCCTTTTTTTTCAAATATATCACTCCATCTAAATAAACATTACTACTATAGTATATTATATAGATTTTAAAAACAAGTTAGGATTAGCTAAGCTAATCCTAATCCTACACATTAAATCTAAAGTTTATAATATCCCCATCTTCTACTATATATTCCTTACCTTCTAGAGTCACAAGTCCCTTTTCCTTAGCTTTAACCGTTGATCCATGCTCTTTGAGATCTTTAAATCTACATACTTCTGCTCTGATAAATCCTTTTTCTATG
>CAZXWU010000017.1:0-14799 GCA_964644495.1 uncultured Tissierella sp. | reverse complement strand
CTTGATAGGCCATGCCCTGACCTCATCTTCTCCAGAGGTTAAAAATGATATCAAACCTAGGTAATCATAGGCGGTCTTAGAAAATTTATCCAGGCCAGTTTCCCCAATCCCTAACTCCTCCATAAATAGCCCTCTATCCTCTTCATCAAGTTGAGAGATTTCTTGCTCTGTCTTTATGCTTATTTCAATAAGTGGAGTATTTGTTTCTTTTGAAAATTTATAAAGATCTTCCTTACCTGGATAATCATTGTCCATTAATTGGTCCTCATCTATATTTACTACTAGGACCATGGGTTGTTCAGAAAGGAATGAAAAAGTCTTTAGTATCTCTTTCTCATCATCATTTAAATCTATATTGTGAATTAATAATCCATTTTCCAAGCCTTGTTTACACTTCTTTAAAACTTCTAATTCATTCAAATTTTCTTTGGTAACCTTCTTTGAAGTTTCAATTCTTTGAATACGATTCTCTATAACCCCTAAGTCAGCAAATAGTAGCTCCATATTTATGGATTCTATGTCCCTCATAGGGTCTATAGACCCTTCTTCATGGATTACATTATCATTTTCAAAAACCCTGATGATATGAGCCAAGGCGTCTGTTTTCCTGATGTTATCCAAGAATTGGTTTCCTATACCTTTTCCACTACTAGCTCCCTTAGAAAGTCCTGGTACATCTATAACCTCTATAGTTGCATAGGTTGTCTTCTTTGGATTATACATCTCCTTGAGAAAATCGATTCTTTCATCAGGTATCTTGGCTATTCCTAAATTAGCTTCTATCTTACCAGTGGAAAATCCAGTAACTTCAATATTTGATCCTGTTAATAAATTAAACAAGGTGGTCTTACCCACTGATGGCAATCCTACTAGACCTATCTTCATAATAATTGCAGAATAGCATAAGTAATTTATTCTGCTTATTCATCTCCCCTCTATTCGTGTTTCCAATAATTATTCTTAATCCCATAATACCATAATTTCCCCCTATTAAAATAAGTATTTTTATTCTTTTGCAGCATACTTGTTTATGTAGTATAATGTATCTTTGTGGTTAAAAACAAAATTTCACAAAGCACAAGGGGACAGTTCGCGACCAGTGAAAATTTCCAATTTACCAATTTTGTTATTCTGATGTGTACCAAAATTCTCAGTATGACAGGAAAATGACTTTTTCCAGTGGTCTCGGATCGTCATCTCCAGTGGTCTCGGATCGTCATCTTGTGTAAGATAATTTATATATAGAAAGGAAAGACATAATGAAACTTGGAATTGTAGGCCTACCTAATGTAGGAAAAAGTACACTTTTTAATGCAATAACTCAAGCTGGTGCAGAGTCTGCAAATTACCCATTCTGTACCATAGAACCAAATATTGGAGTAGTAGATGTACCAGATGATAGACTAGCAAAACTAGCTACTGTTCATGGGTCAAAAAAGATAATCCCTACAGCTATAGAGTTCTGCGATATTGCAGGATTAGTTAAAGGTGCTAGTACAGGAGAAGGATTGGGAAATAAGTTTTTGTCCCATATAAGGGAAGTTGATGCTATAGTTCATGTAGTAAGATGCTTTGAAAACCCAGACATAGTTCATGTTGATGGAGATATAGATCCTATTAGAGATATAGAGACTATAAACTTAGAGCTAATGCTTTCTGATATAGAGTTATTGGATAGAAGACTTGAAAGAAGCACTAGAGCAGCTAAATCAGACAAAGACCTCTTAAAAGAAGTAGAATTAATCAAAGAGATACTTGAATACCTTGAAGAAGGAAAATCCATAAGAACTATGGACTTATCCGAAGAAGAATCTTTGCTGATTAAATCCTTCAATCTACTAAGTTCAAAACCTATCATCTATGTAACTAATGTCAGTGAAGATGAGTTAATAGATAGTGATAACAACGAATTTGTAAAGCAAGTAAAGGAATATGCTAAGGAAGAAGATGCTGAGGTAATAGCTGTAAGTGCTGAAATTGAAGAAGAGATTTCCCAACTTGAAGAAGATGAGAAGATTGAGTTCTTAAATGACTTAGGTCTTGAAAAATCAGGCTTAGATAAATTAATCCAAGCAAGCTACAAACTTCTAGGACTTATCAGCTTCTTAACTGCTGGTCCAATGGAAACAAGGGCTTGGACCATTAAGAGAGGGACCCCTGCTCCACAAGCAGCAGGTAAGATTCACTCTGATATTGAAAGAGGCTTTATAAGGGCTGAAACCATCTCCATTGACGACTTAATGTCCGTTGGCAATATGGTGGTTGCCAAAGAAAAAGGTCTCGTTAGAGTTGAAGGTAAGGATTATTTAATGGAAGATGGAGATGTAGTTTTATTTAGATTTAATGTATAGATATTAAAAACCAAGTGGTTATCCACTTGGTTTTATTTTACAGATTAGATTTTAAACTTGTAACCTTATTTCTTGATTTTCTACACTATCTGTAAGTCTATCTAATTTATGATTAATTTCACCGATATCTTCTGAATTTTGTTTATAACCATCTAATAATACATCAAGCTTTCGACCATGATCATTTTCAATCCTAATAATACTACCTTCTACCTTATCAAGTCTACTATCAACACCATTAAGCTTACCGTTAATTCCATCAAATTGTTCATTTGTTTCTTGCCTAAATTGTACGAACTCTGAATACATCTTTTCTATCAATTCAAAAGTCTTATCCTCCATAAATAGTTCCCCTTTCATTACCTTTGCTTAGAGTATATCATTATAAGATATTAATATTCAATAGTAAATATAACTGTTTTATCTTTGAAGAGCTTATAAGCTAGGGTATATACTGTTCCTTTATTAAACTTACATAACCGCCTCTAGTATATATTAGATAAAGTGGATTATAGCCTAAACTATCATTATATTCTACAAACTCTTCTTTTGTTACACTTTTATGCTGTGAAAGATCAGTCCAATCTAATATGAGATAATTTGTGTCATTATAGACATCAAATGCTATTCAACTAACACCTAATAATACTTTATTTAGATACGGAAAAATCTAATTTGAAGTAACTTTCCTCTGCATTATCATCAAATATACTCAAGCTAGGAAAAATTTCTATATAGCGATATCCACGATTTTCAGTTTCGCAGTTAATTTCTATATTTCCTTCTTCTATATTAAAATCATAAAATGTATTTCCACGAATCTGTTTTATAATTCTATTTGGTATTTTCGAAAATAAATGAACTTCATCCTGGGCTCCAACAAGGGCTAGTGAAGAAATTATCATTTGGTTATCATAAGATGGTATTATCTCTACATTATCATCAATTTCAACACTAAAGGAAACAGCCTCTACATAGCCATTTTCTAGTGTAAATTTATATTCAGGACTACTCTTGTAACCTGTATCAATATGATCTAACTTTTTTTCCCATTCCCCATCTGTATCAAGGAATTCCATACCAAAATTAACCCCTAGATATCTTGCATAATAGTTGTGATTTTCAACGAACTCTTCTACTGTAATATCCCCACGATTTGGGGGTAATAACTGAGCCGCAGATATTGTATAAGTTAGAAATATTAGTGCCGATAATCCACCAACATATAATACATTTCTATACCATTTCCTATCCTTTATTTTATAAGATATCCAGTAGTCCCATGGCTGGACCTCGTTTTCATTACATCTAATAAAACTTCTTCTTAGACACACAATGTTATAAATAGGTATATTTAAACCAAGGCCATAACGAAATACACCCCATGTTCTCTCCAAGGCATCCCCATAAGAAAGATTTTTCCCAAACTTATTTTCTAACCTTAATCCAAATATTGCCTTTCCAGGTGTGGTTCCAAATAGACGGAGTAATAGTGGTTCAATTAGCAACATAAGTCCAATGGCCATAGTTATGTCTAAGATATCTCCCCAATTGCTCCTGTATAGTATATTTACTTGAAATGTAAATCCTAAGAAAGCTAACCAAATAGTACTATATATGTTTATGTCTAGTAATCTGGCTAAAAACCTTCTCCAAGGATGGAATACCTGTGCAAGGCTATCCCCTTCTATTAAGAAATATGAACTAGCTGATTGACTTGATATTTCATCTATATTTTCTAGATATTTCTTTGCATCCAAACTCCTAAATTCTGTATTCTCCTCTTTTATTGTTCTACAAATATCCTGGGCATAAGAGAGATCCTTTTTTTCTCCTTCTAGGCTTGAAATCTGTTGTCCTAATATAGTAGATAGCTTTTTTTCTCCTTCTTTCAATCCTTTAATTTCATCTAAGGAGATATGAAGACTTCTTAATAATTTTATTTTCAATAATATTTCTAGGTCTTCATCCGAATAATCCCTATATCCGTTCTCCAAACGTTTTGGTGATAACAGTCCTTCACGCTCATAAAATCTTATATTAGATCTTTCTATTCCAGAAAGTTCTTCAATCTCTTTTATTCTCATACCGATACCACCTCCATATAATACTAATTGTAAACTATAAAGCTGGTTCACAGTCAAGTAAAATCTATAGTTTATAAATTATCTATTTAATATTCTTTATTATAGCATGGATTTTATAGAATATTTCAAAAACACCAATGCCTAAATAAAATTTGTTTCATTGAAGTATAATTATAGTATATAATAAGGTATGACTATTTAGGAAAGGAGACTCTAATGGGGAATAACATTTTATTTAATACACAATTTATCAAAGCTAAGAGATCTAATAAATGGCCATTAACCTTTTTCTTACTAGGCCTAGCCTTAGCAACCTGGATTATTCTATTATTTGCGGCTAGAAATCCAAATTTAGTTGAGAATCTATATTCATCGACTATTTATCCATATATAGCAAAAGGTACTGGTTTCTTGAGTGGCATTGTACCTTTTTCTATTGTAGAAGCTGCTATTATCTTATTAATACCATTTATCATAAGTGTAATTATTATCATTATAATCAAACCAAGGTTGATTCTTAATAATTTCACTAAGATTTTTCATTACATAGTAAGGCTACTTGCTACCATATATGTACTTTTTTATCTCTTGTGGGGATTTAATTATTTTAGGCAGGACTATGCATATATAGCAAATATGAATGATTCACCAACAACATATACTGATTTAAAAGAACTTACTCTAATAATGATAGAAAAGTCGAATGAAACAAGGAAATCTCTTCCCGAAGATGATAATGGTGTATTCTTAATTGAAGATAGCTTTAGTGATTTAGGCAGGATGGCAAATGATGGCTTTACTAATTACAAGGTAGGGGATATAGATTTAAGTGGCAATTATGGTCGGATTAAACCTGTGTTTTTGTCTAAGTACATGAGCTATACAGGTATAACTGGAATCTTTATTCCATTTACCGCAGAAGCAACTATTAACACTGATGCTCCTAATCATGCTTTATTAAGCTCCATAACTCATGAGATGGCCCATCAAAGGGGCTTTGCTAAGGAAGATGAGGCAAACTTTATAGCATATAAGGCAAATATAAATAATCCCGATGAAAGATTCCAATACTCAGGCTATTATTTGGCTATGAATCACTTGCTTAATGAAGTATATAGGGAAAATCCTGATGATTATATGCTCCTATTTACTAATTTAAACGATGGTGTAAAAAGAGACATGGAATATGCAAGTCAGTATTGGAAGAGCAAAGAAGGAAGAATCCAAGAGTCTGTAAATAATATGAATGATAACTACCTCAAAGCCAACAATCAGACAGAAGGTATTAAGAGCTATAATGGCGTAGTAAGGCTATTATTATCCGAATATATGGATCAAGAAACCAACTAAAACAATACAATTGAATATACGAGATCACTGAAAAATCACTTGTTTGTCATCCTGAGTGAAAGGTTGGATCTTCAATGTATTGGAAACACAAGATTCCTCACTTCGTTCAGAATGACAAAACAGTAAAATGATACTTTTTCAGTGATCTTGAAGATACCTTGTCTTCAAAAAAAAATAGGATAGACTCAGGTCTATCCTATTTTTTTAACTTTTTATCTTAATTTTTTAGCGTGTTCTGCTTCGTCTTTAATCTCTTCCTTCATACCTTCTAAAGATTCTAGCCTTCTTTTGTTTTTTTCCTCTAGATCCTTCTTTGTCTTTTCATCATCTGTAAGTGCTATCATATCTTGGGCCAGTCTATAATTTATAATTGTATTATCAATATTCTCTTGTATCTTATTTACGTTGTCTCTTCTATCATCTGGTTTAGGCTTATTAGACATACAATTTCTCCTTTTGTATATATATTTTTTCCTCAATATTATTGTACCTATCCAGATAAGATTTATCCTAGTAAATTTTAGCTTTAAAGTTTATATCATTTAGAATTAAATATAATTACCCCTACTATCATAATAGCAAGCCCAGCTATTTTTGTAAAATCAAAAGATATTCTCTCTGTGCCAAATAAGCCAAAAGTATCAATCATTGTTGCAAAAAATAATTGAGCAATAACCATTAAAGTGGTAGATAATGAAGCTCCTAATATTGATACACCATTTGCTATTGTAAATACTATAAAAACACCTAGTACACCACCTAACAAATATATTTTATTTACTTCTGATACATTTTTAAGGTTACCATTTCCCATAAAAATTACCATTATAATTGCAAATACTAATCCTACGGTATGAACAACTAGTGATGCTTCCCACATCCCAACTTTACCACCAATACGGGCAGAAAACACATTTTGTGTTGCTGCTATTGTTCCTGCTAATAATGAATATAAGATACCGCTAACCAATAATTTCTCCATCTTATTCTCCCTTAAAGTTTATATGATACTCATGATATTATATCATATAAATAAAAAAACCCCCATTATAATGAGGGTAATTTAATTAATTACTCATCTATATTTATAAGCCTTCTTTCTCCAGATTCCACTAATCTTCTAGCCATTCGTCCATCCATTGATCTATCATTTGTAGCATGATCATTAATCTTAAGGCTATTGGATACACCCATTTCCTGAGCTATTTCTATTTTCATTTGATTTAAGGCTTTTCTTGCATTTATATCTATTGATTTTTTTGCCATATTCTCACCTCGATTTACTTTTATTCACTTTTAGTTTGTGTGCATAGGAAATTTTAATACTAGTATATTTTTGTAGATTTGTATATAATTGAATTTAGTTAATTAAAGTACTGTTTGGGTAATATAAAGATGGAGATGATAATATGGATAAAAAATTCAATAAACCAAGTGAAGAAGAATTAGCTAGCAAATTAAGTATTTTGGAATATAAGGTAACCCAAGAGGATGCAACTGAGAAGCCATTTACTCATGAATATAATGAGGTTTATGAGGATGGTATCTATGTAGATATTGTTTCTGGTGAACCCTTGTTTTCTTCTCATGATAAGTATGATGCAGGTTGTGGTTGGCCAAGCTTTACAAAGCCAATAGATGATATTGAAATTATTGAAAAGCTAGATAGCTCAGCTGGAAGGGTACGAACAGAAGTAAGGAGTCAATATGCTGATTCTCATTTAGGTCATGTATTCAAGGATGGACCCAAGGACAAGGGTGGCCTAAGATATTGTATCAATGGTGCGGCTTTAAGATTTGTCAAAAAAGAGGATATGGAAAAAGAAGGTTATGGAAAATATCTAGTTTTATTTAAATGAAAGAGAGCTTGAAGCCTAGGAAGTTTTGTATCCTTGGCTTTCAAGCTTTTTAAATAACACAAAGGAACTGTCGTGTGCCAAACAGTAGAGATTTCCAAAATCTTTGATTTTGTGAAATCTCACTGGAACGGTATCTCCTTGTGCTTTACTTATTTATTGCATCTTGAACTTGCTCTATCATTCTTTCAGTGCCTGTGATTCCACCTGAGGAAACATACCATATATGCGCGTCTAGGTAGTTTATATTTCCATTTTTAAATGCATCTGTTGCTTCTATCAATTCATTGTCTAATACATCTGATGAGGATTCTCCCCCTGTTACATCTGCCCTATCTATTACAAATAGATAATCAGGGTTTACTTCTACAATGTATTCAAAAGATACTTTTTGGCCATGGGTTGCTGAATCAATATTCCCATCAGCTGGTTTTAGTCCAAATTCATTGTACAGCATTCCATACCTAGAACCTAGACCAAATACACTTAAATTCCCTTCGTTTACCATTAAAAACAATGCATTTTCTTCCATTAAACTTGCTTGCTCATTTAAAGCTGTAAGTGAATTTTCTACATCTTCAATAAGCTCAGCAAAGAAATCCTCTTTTCCAAATATTTTACCTAAAATGCTCATATTATTTCTAAATGACCCCATATAGTCCCCACCATCAACTGTTAAGTACACTGTAGGTGCAATAGCCTTGAATTCATCATATAGCTCCATTTGTCTAGCTGATATTATAATAAGGTCTGGCTTCGTTTCAAATATTACTTCAAAATTTGGTTCTTTTAAAGTCCCTACATCTATATACTCATCAGCACTATACTCTTCTAAGTAATTTGGTAATGAAGTTTTAGGTAATCCTACAACATTAGCATCTATCCTGTCTAAGGCATCAAGAATACCATAGTCAAACACTACAATTCTCCCTGGATTAGTTGGAACTGTGGCCTTACCAAGTTCATGTTCTATAGTTATATTATCACCTATATCTCCTTGAACATCTCCCTCTGCTTCTGAGCTACAAGCAACCATTCCAAATGCTCCTAAGACAAGAGCTCCTAAAATTAATATCTTTTTATAATTTTTCATTCTTATTTCTCCCTTATTTATTAATAGTAAACACATAATTTCATGTTGTCTAAATCTTGTATTGTAAAGTCTAAATCATACAAGTCCCCTAAAACACTAGTATCAATTATTTTATCAGTAGATCCATCTTGGACTATCTTCCCATCTTTAAGAGCTACGATATTATCAGAATAACAGGATGCAAAGTTAATATCATGTATAACTATTGCTATAGTCTTACCTAAATCATTACATAATCTTCTAAGTATCTTCATTATTTCCACAGAATGCTTCATATCCAGATTATTTAATGGCTCATCTAATAAGATATATTCTGTGTTTTGAGCTATTACCATAGCTATATATGCCCTTTGCCTTTGGCCACCACTTAATTGATCCAAGTATTTATTTTCAATTTTTTTGAGCTTCATATAATCAATTGCTTCATCAATATATTTATGATCTTCTTTAGTCAGATTACCTTGACTATAAGGAAATCTTCCAAAACTCACTAGTTCCTTAATTGTAAGTCGAATATTTATATTGTTAGCCTGCTTAAGTATTGATATCTTCTTAGCTAGGTCTTTGCTGTCCCAACTTTCTATCTCTTTTCCTTCTATTAATATTTGACCTTGATCTTTTGTAGTAAGCCTACTTATCATGGATAATAGAGTAGACTTACCTGCACCATTAGGTCCTATGAAGGAGGTTATCTTACCTTTTTCTATTTTGCTTGATACATTATCAACTACTGCCACATGACCATATTTCTTTGAAACATTTCTTATCTCTATCATGCTATATTCTCCTCTAATAATAGTTTTATAAAGTAAATTCCACCGACAAAATTTATGATTACGCTTATTGGGCTAGCAAAGTTAAATATTCTTTCTACCATTAATTGACCCCCTACTAAAGCTATAATACTTAATAATATTGATGTAAGAGCTAAAAATTTATGCTCAAAAGTAGAGGTGAACTCCCTTGCTAAATTCACAACAAGTAAACCTAAAAAGGTAATTGGTCCAACTAATGCAGTAGATATGGAAACTAGAATCGATACAATTAATAGCAATCTCTTTATTGTCCAATCATAGTCTATTCCTAAGTTTATAGCTTGGTCCCTACCTAAGGAAATAACATCCAGTATCTTTAGATATCTTATTGAATAGATAGCAATCAGAATAATCAAAATCCCTGATAGCCATAGAATATTGGTATTTACGTTGTTAAAGCTTGCAAACATTCTGTCCTGTACATGTAAAAACTCATTTGGATCAATCATCATCTGCATAAATGATGATAGACTTTGAAATAAGGTCCCAAATATCATTCCTATAAGCAGGAGAATCATTATATTGTTCTTATCTTTTCTAAATAAGCTTTTAAATAATATTCCTGAAAATATTATCATTAAAATAACAGTTATAAAGAAGTTTATACTTTTATTTGCTAGCAATGGGCTTGTAGATCCAATAATAAATACAAGTCCCGTCTGTATAAGCACATATAAAGAATCAAGGCCTAGAGCACTAGGTGTCAAAATTCTATTGGCAGTCACAGTTTGGAATATCAATGAAGAAAATGCTATTGATGCCCCAGTAAGTACAATTGCCATAAGCTTTGGCCCTCTTCTAGATAAAAAATATCTCCAATTACTAGCATTAACCCCTAAAAATACGAATAAAAGTATAAGTACTACTGATATAAAAACCAAGATACCAATCTTTCTTTTTAACATTATCGATTCCCCCTTACTAATAAATAGAGGAAGATAATGCTTCCTACAACACCCACTATAAGACTTATTGAAACCTCATATGGATATATTATCAATCTTCCAAATATATCGGATATGAGTAAAAATATTGCTCCAAACAAAGCAGTAGGTATGATATTTTTTTTCATATTATCCCCCATAAAAATGGTGACAATATTAGGTATTATCAATCCTAGGAAGGGGATCCTTCCAACAGTAATTATTACCAAGGAAGTTATTAAAGCTACTATGCCTATGCCTATATTTAATATTTGATTATAATTTAAACCTAGATTCACAGAGAACTCTTCTCCCATGCCTACTAGAGTGAACTTACTAGCGTATATATAAGCTATTATTATTAAAGGAACACTTATGTATAAGAGCTCATATCGTCCCTTGATTATCATGGAAAAGTCTCCCTGCAACCAGGTGTTTACATTTTGTACAAGATCAAAACTATATGCCATGTATGTTGATACAGAATCAATTATACTACCCAATACAAGTCCCACTAAGGGTATAAATACTGCATTTTTAAATTTAATTTTTCTTAAGACCCCCATAAATAAAAAAGTTCCAGCTAATGAAAATACAAATGCTATTAACATTCTCTGAATGGTCGTGGATTCACTAAATATTATAAAGGATACTAATACACCTAGTTTTGCTGAATCAACAGTTGTGGCAGTTGTCGGTGATACAAATTTATTTCTAGTCACTTGCTGCATTATAAGTCCTGCTATGCTCATTCCAACTCCTGCTACTATAATACTCATCAATCTTGGTAATCTTGTAGCAAATAGGATGTTCAGTCCTTCTCCTCCAAAATTAAACAAGTCGGATATGCCTACATTGCTTGCACCAATAAAGAGTGAAACAAATGATAGAATTATTAAAAGTATTAACATATATATATTTTTCATTTACTTCCCCTAACCTTATGTCTATTTTCTTTATTGACTGGTAATTTCTGTCATAAGTGATAATGATTATCATTATCATCTGTTTCATAATATCAGCTTTTAAAGCTTATGTCAATATGGGAAATAAAAAAACCTAGTACATTACTAGATTTTAAAATTACCACTATTTAATTTATTTATCCTGCAAAGAAAGCAAAGTAGGCTAAAACTAAAGTTCCTAGTACAATTCTATACCATCCAAAAGCCTTGAAATCATTGTTTTTTATATATCTAATTAGGAATTTAATAGCAAGTAAAGATACACCAAAGGCTACAACCATTCCTGTTATCAATATAATCAATTCTGAACTTGTAAAATCTAGACCAAATTTATATAGCTTTAATGCACTTGCCCCAAACATTACTGGAATTGATAGAAAAAATGAATATTCTGCTGCTATAGACCTAGATGTTCCAAGTATTATTGCCCCTATAATAGTCGCCCCTGATCTGGATGTGCCAGGTATTAGTGCTAGCACTTGAAATACGCCTATTAAAAAAGCTGTCATATAAGTCAACTGGTTAAAGTTATTTATTACTGCCCTTTTACCCTTATTACGATTTTCAATAATTATAAACAATATTCCATATAAAATCAGTGTAAAAGAAACAGTTATGTAGTTATAAAAATGCTCATTAATCCAATCATCAAATAATAACCCTATTACACCTGCAGGGATAACACCTACAATAACCTTGTACCAAATTGACATGGTATCCTTTTTCTCCTTAATAGTCTTACTTGGAGATAAGGGGTTAAGTTTGTTGAAGTAAAGTACTACTACTGCCATAATTGCTCCTAACTGTATAACAACGAAGAACATTTCCATAAAGTCTGCAGATGCATTTAATTTAATAAATTCATCTACCAATATCATATGTCCCGTACTACTAATAGGTAGCCACTCAGTGATCCCTTCTACAATTCCCAGAAAAATTACCTTTAATATCTCTATTAAAAACATTATATTATTACCTCCATAATATGTATTATCTATGAAAAAAGCCCCACATTATTTTATTGCATACTAGCCTATTATACCATAGATTATGTTAGTAATTATAGATTAATTACAAAACTATAAAGTATAGCCAGTGCATGGCCCTCATTAGCACCACCATATACTATTTTTTAAATTAGCTACTACAAGTTCTTTTCTATAATAGACAAGTTAATAGGAAATTTAGATTGTTTATTTCTTATCCTTATGTTTAATCTTTTGATTTTCGGAGATATATAGAGTACATGTGGTAACGTAACGTTAAATTATAAAATGACAAAAATATTAAGGAGGTAAAATTTATGCGTCTTGAAGATTATAATCCACTAGAAAATGTACAATTCTCAATATTAAACTCTAATGGAGAGATAGTTAATGAAAAGGACTTACCAGATTTCACAGAAGAAGAGCTCCTTTATCTATATAAAACTATGCTATACACCAGAATTATAGATGAAAAAGCTCTATCCTATCAAAGACAAGGTAGAATGTTAACTTATGCACCAAATACTGGTCAAGAAGCTGCACAAGTAGGTAGTGCTTATGCTATGAAAAAAGAAGATTGGCTAGTTCCTGCCTTTAGGGAGCTAGGTGCTTGGCTAGTTAAAGGTGTACCACTCAAGAATATATACCTTTATTGGTATGGTAATGAATGGGGATCTCATATGCCTGATGGTGTTAGAGTTCTACCAGTATCCATACCGATTTCATCTCAGTTACAGCATGCTGTAGGTATAGGGATGGCAAATAATATCAAAGGGGAGAAATCTGTTGCTGTAGGTTATGTTGGTGATGGAGGAACTTCACAAGGGGATTTTTCTGAAGCCCTCAACTTTGCAGCTGTATTCAAGGCACCTGTTGTCTTCTTCATACAGAATAACCAATATGCAATTTCAACCCATAGCAGTTTACAAACTATGAGTATAAATTATGCGTCTAAGGCTCTTGCCTATAATATGCCAGGTATATTAGTTGATGGTAATGATATATTTGCTGTATATGCTGCTACCAAGGAGGCAATTGAAAGAGCTAGAAATGGTGGAGGTCCAACACTTATTGAAGCCTACACCTATAGATTAGGAGCTCACACAACTTCTGATGACCCAACTAAGTATCGAGAAGATGCTGAAGTTGAAGAATGGAAGCCAAAGGATCCAATTCTAAGATTCAAAATTTATTTGAAAAACAAAGGTATATTAACTGATGAATGGGAAGAAAAAACCTTAGATGAGTTGGAAAAAGAAGTCATGTCCACATTTGAATCTATTGAAGATAAATCAGATACAGAGGTCGAAGAAATATTTAAATATCATTATGAAACTATGCCTCCTCAATTAGAGGAACAACTAAATGAATATAAAGCTTTTTTAGAAGGAGGTAAATAAAATGGCTAATACCTTAAATATAGTTCAAGCAATAAATCAAGCCTTGATGAATGAATTAGAATTAGATAATAGTCTAGTAGTCTTTGGAGAAGACGTAGGAATAGAAGGTGGAGTATTTAGAGCCACTGTGAATCTACAGAAGAAATTTGGTAAAGAAAGAGTTTTTGATACTCCTCTTGCTGAATCTGCTATAGTAGGTTCAGCTGTAGGTATGGCAGTAAATGGCCTGAAGCCAGTTGTAGAGATGCAGTTTTCAGGATTTGCCTACCCTGCGTTTAACCAAATCATAAGTCATGTAGCTAGAATGCGTAATAGATCAAGAGGTCAATATAATCTTCCTATTGTAATCCGCGCACCTTATGGTGGTGGAATTAGGGCATTGGAGCATCATTCTGAAAGTTTGGAGGCAGTATTCTCTCATATACCAGGCTTAAAGTTTGTTATTCCTTCTACACCATATGATGCTAAGGGGCTTCTTATAGCGGCTATCAGAGATCCTGACCCTGTTCTGTTCTGGGAACCAAAGAGAATATATAGGGCTTTTAAACAGGAGATACCAGAAGAAGCATATGAAATCCCAATTGGTAAAGCAAAGATTCTCCAAGAGGGTGAGGATATCACTATAGTTACTTGGGGTGCAATGGTAAGGGATGTACAAAAAGGTGTAGACCTAATCAAGAATGAGGGTATCAGACCTGAGATTATAGATCTTAGAACAATCTCACCAATGGATAGGGATAGTTTTGTAGAATCTGTTAAGAAGACCGGGAGAATATTAGTAGTCCATGAAGCACCTAAGACTTTAGGAGTGGGAGCAGAGATTATTTCTATAGTTAATGAAAAGGCCTTCTTGTATCTAGAAGCACCACCAACAAGGCTTACTGGTTTTGATACTACTTTCCCATTACCAAGGGGAGAAAAACACTATATTCCTACACCAGAGAGAATTGCAAAGACAATCTTAGAAGTTGTG
>CAZXWU010000016.1:7700-17779 GCA_964644495.1 uncultured Tissierella sp. | reverse complement strand
TGGCATTTCCTCAAGCCTACCAGACATCTCTCTCAGAGCCTCTGCCCATCTAGAAGTTGAGTCCGCCATTATAGCTACTGAATATCCCATGTCTCTAAAGTATTCAGCTATTGTGATCCCAGTATAGATGGATGCCTCTCTAGCAGCTACAGGCATGTTAGATGTATTAGCTATCAGTACAGTTCTCTTCATCAAAGACTCACCTGTTTGAGGATCTATGATTTCAGGGAATTCCATAAGTACATCCGTCATCTCATTTCCACGTTCGCCACACCCTACATATACTACTATCTCTGCATCTGCCCATTTTGCAAGCTGATGCTGTACTACTGTTTTACCGGATCCAAATGGCCCAGGAATAGCCGCAGTTCCTCCCTTTGTAACAGGGAAAAATGTATCTATTACCCTCTGTCCCGTAATAAGTGGGACTGTTGGGTTTATCTTTTTTTGGTAAGACCTACCCTTTCTTACTGGCCATTTTTGCATCATTTGAAGTTTCTTTGTATTATCCAAGGTACATATATCATCTACTACAGTAAAACTACCTTCTTTGATATCAGTTACCTTGCCTGATACCCCATGAGGTACCATGATCCTGTGAAGTACTACAGGAGTTTCTTGAACAGTTCCTACAACATCTCCTCCAGCTACTTCATCTCCCACACTTACTGTAGGTGTAAATTCCCATTTCTTCTCTCTATCAAGTGATGTTATTTCTACTCCTCTTTGTAAAAAATCACCAGCTAAATCTCTAAATCTATCAAGTGGTCTTTGAATTCCATCAAACATCATCTCTATAAGTCCAGGGCCAAGTTCAACGGATAGAGGCTGGCCTGTTGTATATACAGGGTCACCAGGACCTATACCAGTAGTTTCTTCATAAACCTGGATAGAGGCTCTGTCCCCTCTCATTTCTATTATTTCACCTATTAATTTATCTTCTGATACACTAACAACGTCGTATACATTTGCTTCATCCATCCCCTCGGCTACTACTAAGGGGCCTGATACCTTTATTATTTTTCCTACCTTCAAGATTAGCCCTCGCTTTCTATAAAATATTTGATCCTACGGCTTTTTCAACATTTCTATCAATTCGACTCATACCAATATTTAGTGTCCCTTGATTGCTTGGAATCAAGATTACCGCAGGGATTATCTCTTTATCATATCTATCTATGGTATCTGGTATCAAACTAGCTATCTGCTCAGTTATAAATATAATACCATATTTGTCTCGGGCAATGGTATCTACAGTCCTTCTAGCACCATCTGAATCAACAACTGTAAACACATCTACACCTAATGCCTTAAAGGCTAGGACCGAATCCTTATCCCCTACAACAGCTATTTTATACATATAGATCACTCACCCTTCCTCTTATAACCTCTGGAGAAAGATTGTTTATCTTTGAAACCATGATGATTCTCAAATTCTTAATCTCAGCTTCCTTAGCTATTATATATGAAAAAATTGGTTCTGGTCCAAAGTTAATACTTTTGGACTTCTTATTTAAATCCATTAGATAATCATCCATATACTTTTCGAATGCCGATAGCCTGTTGGTTTCTTTATAGGAATCTAATCCTTTTATTAAAGCAGAGCTAATTTTTGAGTTCTTAAACTGTTGTATTATACCATCAGTGGAAAGACTGTAAGAAGATAGGATATCTTCCTTACTTATATTCCCATTTTCTAATATAACATCCTCAAAGAATTTAAAATCCTTGCCTTGCTTTTTCATTCTAATAGCAGATTTAATATTTATAAAATCTATCATATCCCTAACATATTCAACAAACAATTCTATCCCAGTATCCTTTGCCATACTGTATAGATGAGAAAAATAGAATCTATCTAAATTTATATCAATTCTTTGAGGATCAGAATTTTCTTTTAAATCCGTTAAAGTTTCAACTATGGCAGACTTAAACTCCTCACCAATTTCAGAAAAATCTCCATTTTTATATGCTATTTTAAGCTTTTGAGTATCTATTGTACCGATGGATATATATAAGTTAGAAAGATCATTATTATACTCTTCTTCCTTTATTAAAACCTTAAGATTATGGTAATCATATTTTAGAGCTAATAAATCTATAACCACTGGTTCTACTGAAATATCTCTCATGAGCTCATACACTCTATGAAGCTCATTTGAAAGTATTCTTTCATAGTCATTAACATTATTTATACCTGCTATTGATTTAGAGTATTCTGTTTCACCTAGAAGTTTGATTACTTCCTCAATATCATCAGCATCAATCATTCTATCAATTTTAGGCCTTGAAAGGAGTCTGGTTTCAAGGACCCTGGTTCGAGTTACACCTTGGATGAATTCCATCCTATCCATGAAATCACTCCCATTCTTGGAAAAGTTTTTGAGCTATTTCCACTTCTATATCCTCTCTTCTAAAGTCAACCAAGGACTCAAAAGAGTAATTTATATTTATATTGCCATCTTTCAATAAAAAACCAGTAGCCACTGATTCCTCATTTGAAATATTTGAATAGATTCCCGATTTTTTAACAATTTCTTTGTATTTTTCAGGAACTATAAGTACTTCTGTACCCTTTAAATTCATTTTGTTCATATGACCCTTAAGAAAGTTTAGATAGTCATCTTCTCCTATATTTGCTAATTCATCCTTAGCACGGTCAAATACTCTATCCAAAATCTCACGTTTGGCTTTTAATTTCTTGTCTCTAACCTTTAACTCTGCTTCTGATATTATTCTTTCTTTTAACATGGATGCATCTCTATTTGCTCTCTCAATGATCTTGTCCTTGTTATCATTAGCTTCATCAATTTTAGAGTCAAGAATTTCTTTATTATTCATTTGAGATTCTTGAGCTATTACTTTGGCTTCTTTTCTACCATCTTCAAGAATCTTTTGAATTAGATTTTCTAAATTAGACATTGCTTCACTTCCTTAACTTTTTTAGAAACTAACTGCATTAACAAGAATCAATGAAATTACAAATGCTAATAGTGCATATGTTTCTACCATTACTGAGAATATAATACCTTTTGTTGATTGTTCTTCATTTTTTGCTAATAGATTTATACCCGCTGCTGCTGCCTTGCCTTGAGCTATAGCTGATATCCATCCTACAAATCCTATTGGTAAACAAGCTGCAAATATAAACAATCCTTCTGCTAATGCCATACCAGCATCTAATTTACCTAATACTAATAGACCAATAACAAAGCCATATAAACCTTGTGTACCTGGAAGCAATTGTAATACCAAAGCTTTACCGAACTTTTCAGGCTCTTCAATCATCAATCCCGCTGCTGCCTCACCTACTAAGCCTACACCTTTAGCAGATCCAAATCCAGCTAAAATAACTGCTACAGCTGCACCTAAACCAGCGAAAAATATACCACCATTGTTAAACATAATTTCTGCAAAATTCATTATATTTCCTCCCTTTATTTAACATCTATATATTTTGATTTGTTTCTAAACAGTCTAAATCTAGTTCCCCCACCATCGTAGAATTTGCCAAAGAATTCTACATAAGTAAGTCTAATAGCATGAACATAGGCACTTAGTGCACTTAGGAAAATGTTGAATGCTTGCCCTATTACAAAGACCAAAATACCACCCAGTATCCCTAATATTCCTTTTGGAATCAGCATATCAACCATCATATTTATAGCAGAAGCTATAAAGCCACCTGATAATCCTAGTGCCATCAATCTTGAATATGATACAAAGTCTCCTACATAACTTGATATCCCATAGAGGCTATAAAATCCTCCCGCAAGTTTCCCTGGAATACTCTCAGAATCTCTGCCTCCAGTCAAGATTATGCCTAGCATTCCCATTATCATAACTATCAATGAAATATTCTTAACTGATTCAGATAGACCTACTACCAATGCAATTAAAAATAATCCTCCACCTATTAAGGCCATCATCCAAAATCCAACGTCAAAGATTGCATCAAGAATCTTGCCATCTCTAATACTCATATAGGCTTTTACTCCAAGTGCAAAAAATATGTGTATTGTACCAAAGGCTATTGATAAAACCAATAACTCATTATACTGTTCAGATGGAATTATCAGGGCTGGAAGTGGGATTATTCCTCCTAAGAAAGAACCGTAAATCATTCCCCATAATATAGTTGTATAGCTTAGATAATGAAAAAACCTTATGGAGTTTTTCATGCTTTGACTTAGATTAAATGTCTTAAGTGCTACTAATGTCCCGACTAACAAGATGATTCCATATCCTATATCAGCTATCATCATCCCAAAAAACACTAGATAAAATGGTGCTAATAATGGAGTTGGATCGATTTCATTATATTTTGGTAGGGCATACATTGAAGTTAATGATTCAAAGGAACTTGCAAACTTGGAGTTCTCTAACAATATAGGTACATTTTCATCCTCATTGCTAGCTTCCTCTAGTTCAAGATAATATACATTATCAAGACTTGATTTTACAATATCTACGAACTCTTCAGTCTTGTCTGTTGGAATATATCCTTTTATAATATTAAGATTATCTGTTGCCAAAAAGTTCTCTGATGCGGTGAGTCTTAATTTTTTATTCATCAGATATTCATATACTATTTCAAGATTATGAGTATCAGATGATAAATTATTTAGTACTTCTTTGTGATCTAAAACCATACCTTCCAATGATTTTATTTTCTCATTTAAGGCTGTAATCTCTAAATTTGGTTTTCCTTCTATACCAAGCTTGATATTTGAGAAGCTATTGGCTCTCAATATGTCACTAACTAAGGTGTCTTCTCCCTTATATGTCATGACAAAAATATAAAGATTGTCTTTATCCTCGCTTAATATTTCAAAATAAGTAAATTCAGAATCCACTAGATCGTCTTCTACATTTTGCTTTAATTTTTTTGGAATTGTTCCAAGCTTTACTTCAATATGCTTAAAGGAACTTAAATCCTTTATAGGACTATCTAATTTAATCCATGGCTCCAAGTCATGGATTGAAGCTTCAAGTTTAGAAATATCCTGATTTAATGCCTCAATCTTTGTATTAAGCCCTATGACCTCTTCACAAATTTTATCATAATCAACTTTTAGAGCTCTCTCCTCTAATTCTTCAAAACTTAAGCTTTCTATGCCTTCCTTCAAGGCCTGCAAACCAGTTTCCTTGATCTGATATTCAGATAATATCTCAATTCCTTTGTTAACCTTTGCAATTTCTTCGCTAATAGCTACAATGTTCTCTGGAAGCTGAACATTGTTTAAGCCCATATCCTTTAGAGATTCATCCTTTTCAAGATCTAGAAAATGTACATAATTAAATTTTTGAAGTTTGTGAAGGAGCCTGTCCCTTTCAGTATCAAAGGCAAGCAAATTGAAGCTACTCATTTTAACTATTGCCATTTGCATTCACAATCCTCTCAATAATAATGTTAACTGCCAAACTAATCTTTTCTTCATTTATGCCTATAATTTTCTCGGCATCTAAACTCCCATTTTCAAGTATAGGAACAGAAGCAGCTTCACCTTCTCTCCTAGCTTCTTCTTGTAAGGCCTTAGCACTTTCTTTTGCTTCATTTATTATTCTTTTAGATTCATCTTCAGAATATTGTATGGTCTCTTCTTTGGACCTTATTGCATTTTGTTCTGATTCTTTAATTATCTCCTTAACTTGTCCCTCTGCTTCCTTAACAGACATGATTGCATCTTTCGCCATTAATCCACCTCCCAAACTATCCCAATTAACTAAAGATATTAAATTATCACTATATTCAATCATAATATATTTGTAGGTATTTTTCAACAAATACGCAAAAATAAATCCTTGTTCCCCTACTTATTAAAAAGCCCCCTAGAAGAAATGAGGGCTTTGACAAATATAATATAATATATATACCCCCAATATATAAATGATAACAAAATGATTTATTAATACATCATCCCATTTTTGTATCTTTTCTGTATTATATTATAAAATTTGAAGAGAAAACGGTAACATAGGTGACAGACCAGACAATAAAAAATATTAAATAAAATAGCATTATAAAAAGGATACTGATTTTTTACAGTACCCTTAAAATTAAGTTAGACTATATACATATCCGATGAGATAATATATGTTTTTCTATATTCCATATAATGTCCTATTAGCAAGTTTATTTAATTGCTTTAAATCTCAGTGAAAGACAGGTAATACTTCCATCGATTTTCTTAAACTCTGAAGTATCTAGAGCTATGACATCATAAGCTAAATCCCTTATGGATTTTTCTAAGTTTGGATATCCTTTTGCCATTAAAACTGTTCCATTAATCCAGGCAACATTTGCTGCATATGCCTCATCCTTAGAAGCTATGACTTTATTATATTTGTCAAATACTGGATTATTAACAAGGTCACCTGTTATAACCATATTGTTATTTTTGATATACATCATATCGCATCCAATATGAAGCCCACTATTAGTAGCTTCTACAGAACCAGTAAAGCCATATTCTTCAATAATTTCTATAAATTGTTTTCTTCCAGCTTCATTACTTCTATCTGTATCTCCAAGATAAAAATGATCATCTGCCCTTACTATATCCCCACCTTCAACAAAACCTTCCGTTATATAGTGGATCTTATCTTCTGGATAGTATTTTTTCAAAGTTTCAACAATATATTCTTTTTCACCATTTCTTGATTTTGCACCTGGATTTGTAACTATGGCCATTTTTTCAGTCACTACTGCAACATCTTCAACAAAGCAAGCATCCGGATAATCCTCAAGTGGTGGAAGTACATCCACTATCATTCCTAATGATTCTAGTGCATCTATGTATGCTTGATGTTGTTTTAGGGCTAATTCATAATCAGGCTCCCCTTCAAAATCTCTTCTTAAGCCTTTCACCATACTCTTTGATGGTGTTCTTACAATCATATGTGTGTACATACTTTTCACTCCTTAAATATATTTACTTTCATAAAAAAAGCCTCTTCTTCATAATGAAAAGAGACCTATATACATTTACTTGGCCACTCTTAAGTGGAAATCCTAGCTCCCACTTAATGATCTATAACAGGGTCAGCTGTAGATGCACTTTACTTATTTAGAGTAGTATATAAGCTAAATAAACTTTTGTCAAGTGCAATGAAAAGTAAGATAGTAGTTATACACTTAGTTGTACACTTGATTAAATACATAGTTAGTTAATTTTTCAACAATCTCTGTAACTACTTTGTTACCATAAAAATTGAGAAATATATATAATATAGTATAAGGAGAGTGAATTATGAAGACTAAATATATCATTATTTTAATCTTGATTCTCGTGACTAGTTTTACTATTGCAGGATGTAGTGAAATTGAAGGTCTTCCAGCTGTAATGGAATTAGAAGCTAGCATTAAGGAAATCATAGAATCAAAAGGAGATAATTATGATTTTCTTAGTGATGAACAATATATGAATAAAATGTATGAATTAGCAGGTATTTTTGTAGATAATAATCTAATCAAAGAAGATCATTATACCCTAGGGAATCTTAACCATGATAATATTCCAGAGTTAGTTGTCTTCAGGGAAAGAGATCCCAATGATGTAAATGATCAAGGTGCACTTGAGATATATGGATTCCTAGCTGGCAAATATAGTTTGATAAGTAGAGTATCTATGAACTATGATAATACCAACTATCAGTTAGCCATTGGTAAAATTGGGCCTAATCAAAAGGGCATACTTGTTAATAATCAAGTTGGCTCACAATCAGGGGTTACTTATGGATTTATTCTAGAAGATGGAAAGCTTGTTAGTATCCTAAATGAAAATAAGGTGAATTTAATAAGTATAAATACAGATAATGCAATCAAGGACATAGATGGTGATGGTATCCTTGAATTCAGTATAAATACTATAAACCCCGAGTCTAAGAAGGAGTCATCCAATAGTCCTGATACAATTCTTTATTGGTATAAATGGGATGGATCAGACGGTGCCAACTTAGTGAAGTACGAGATACTAGGTGATAAAGAAAATTTAGCTATTGATTCAGATAGGGAAATCTTGAGAAAGGCTGAAAGCTTATTTGAACTAGATAGATTAAGTTTTTTGGACTATATGAAGGATAACATGGATTCCTTAACAAGACATGATAATACAAGACTTTTGGAAAAATATATCAATATCTTACTAAAGGAAGCAAACCCTAAGGGTATGGTAATAAATAATCTCTTCTCCAGGTATCAGTTAGGCAATAGTAGTGATTATTTATTCAATAAGTATGGTCTTTCCTTGGAAAGATTGAATGATACAGCTTATCTAAGCAGGGATAAGGTCTTAGATACAGAAAGAGAACTAAAGGAAAATTTAATTTATAACTTAAAGCTTGGTTATAAACTTAGAGAAAAAGATGGCAAATATAATTACACTGTCAATTATCAAACCTTCTTAGAAGTCTTTGGCGAAAACATACTAAGCGAATATAGGGATTATTATAGAATCCTAGCCTTAGATTCAAACAATCAATACTTTAAAAATGATACCCTATTGATTACTTTGGATAAATTAGCTGAAAGAATAATCTTGATAGATAATTTCACTATGACCTACCCCTACTCAAAATTTATTGATGAATTAAACCCAATATATAATGAGTATCTATCTAAGCTCCTATATGGCAGCAAAAATAGTACAGTATTTGACATAGAGTCCAATCTTATAGATGAAGAAGTTCTTGTTAAATATGAGGATATAGTAGAGAAGTATCCTAATACAAATCTTGGTCTTATTCTTACTGACTATATCGATGAATTAGGGGCAAATGAATTAAAAATAAGTAAGGATATTATAATAGAAATCAATAGTAGACATTTGAGGTAACAAATATCCCCCTCTATAATATGATATATTAAAGCATATTTTGGAGGGAGGTATTTTTTTGTTATCACGTACTGAATTTATAAAAAAATCATTAAAGATAAATTTATTTTTCTTAAGAATTATGAAGGAGCATCTGATATTTATTATAGCAGGTCTGCCATCCATCAATGAAGAATTGATTGAAGAAGCAGATATATTAAAAAGAAGTCTAGAAATCCTATTAGATGAAACCGTTGATATTGCAAATGGAGCTATTAGTCAGGGAGTACTTGATGCAAATATCATAGTCACACCTTACACTTTAGATGCTGAAGAGATAACATCTAACTTAACAGGAATCCCAATTGATACAAGAATTACTAGAAAAGAATATAGTCTATCTAATAATCCTGACTTTGACTACACTCGTACATTAGAAAGACGCTTAGAAAATATTAACTGTAGATCTAAGAACCTAGTAGAAGAAGTTATTGATTTAAAAATGAGACTGCTTAATTTAGTATTAGAATGTAAGGTATTTTCAACATTGTATCCATCCTTGATATACCATATTAGAGAAGAAGCTGAAATGTATATAGAATTACTAGAGTTTTTAATGGATAAGGAATTCCCTAAAGAACCATTATGCAATGTACTAGACTTCTGGAATGAAATAATGGCTGACCACACTGAGTTCATAAATGGCATGCTTGACCCTGAAGAGGATGAATTGAAAGCTAGAGCAGCTAGACTTTCTAAAATCTTTGAAAATCTAATTAACGATTGTAATAGGTGTTCAAAGAAACAAATCTTAGAAAAGTCAAGAAGAGCTGCAAGGGATGTTGTAGACTTTAAAAGAGCTGCAACTATAGGCCTTTTAGAATGTGAAATCCGTTCGATTATGCCACCCCTTCTAGCAGACCATGTACTAAGGGAAGCATATTACTATTTAAATATTTTGGATGAATTAAAAATCTGATGCTTAGCATCAGATTTTTACATATTTTATCAATTAAATACCCATACTATAATAAAGCAGCTTATGACAATTATGTTGTTTTAAAAATAACAAGACCACATATTTGTCAGTTGTTTATCAATTTTAATTGTTATAAACTTAACATATGGATTGTTAATAATTTAATTAATGCTATAGGGGGTTAATGTAAAATGAAATTAGAAGGTAAGGTAGCTATTATAACAGGGTCTACATCAGGTATGGGCCGTGCAACTGCTGAACTGTTTGCTAGAGAAGGTGCAAAG
>CAZXWU010000016.1:7192-7690 GCA_964644495.1 uncultured Tissierella sp. | reverse complement strand
TTCTAGGTAATATGCAAGGTGTTATAGATAATACTTATTGTGGAGAAAATGATGTTACTTATAAGTATTATCAACCTACAGAAGATAGTGATGTAGCTAGAATGGAACAGATTGACAACGCAGTAGCCAATGGTGCAAAGGTAGTTGTTACGGGAAGAAACGAAGAAAGAGCTAAGGCTGTTGTCGATAAGATAAAAGCAGAAGGAAATGAAGCTATATACGTCATTGTAGATATGCTAAAAATTGAAGATATTAAAAAAATATATGATCTAACAATGTCAACTTACGGTACTGTTGATATATTGTTCAATAATGCTGGTATGTTAAGTACTACTCCTATACAAAGTCTAAGTTTAGAAGAATGGGAAAATACTTTTAAGGTAAATGTTACTGCACCTTTATATTTAACTCAATTATGTGCTCCTATTATGAAAGAAAAAGGAAAAGGTGTTATAATCAATACAGGTTCAGTTGCTGGTGCTCATGCACACCATGGTC
>CAZXWU010000016.1:254-7182 GCA_964644495.1 uncultured Tissierella sp. | reverse complement strand
GGTCCAACTGCATATTGTTCTTCAAAGCATGCAATTGGTGGTTTAACTAAGTCAATGGCTTATGAATTAGGGCCAGAAATCCGTGCTAATGCAATTTTACCAGGGGCTATAATGACAGCTATGGTTGATAGTGTAGGCGGAGACTCAGCAGTCGCACATTTAGTTGAGGATTCACCTTTAAAGAAAGCAGGTCAACCAGAAGAAATCGCTACAGCAGCTTTGTTCCTAGCATCTGATGATTCATCATTTGTTAATGGACAATTAGTAAGAGTTGATGGTGGTATCGATATATAGTTACTATGATAAAAAAGGTGCCAATTTGGCACCTTTTTTTATGTTAATATCCTGATTTTTTCTATTCTATTTCTATCAATATTCTCTATAATAAATTTAATATTTTCAAATTCAATGGTTTCTCCTTCTTCCGGAATTCTATCTATAATTCCAATCACAAATCCAGCTATAGTGTCAAAATCCTCCGATTCAACATGAATTCCTATTAATTCATTTAGGTCTTCTATCCTTACATTTCCATTGACTAGATACTCATCTTCTCTAATCACATCTACTTCATCAACATATTTGTCATACTCATCTTCTATATCTCCAACTATCTCTTCTATTAAGTCTTCGATAGTTACTATACCTTCTGTTCCACCATACTCATCCAAAACAACCACCATGTGGACTCTATTTGCTCTCATCTCAGAAAACAATTCTTTAGTAGATTTAAATTCATAGGTAAAGTAAGGTTCACGTATAAGTTTCCTTAAATCAAACTCTATTTCATTGTTTCCTTGTAAAAACAATAAATCCTTTACATAGAGAATTCCAATTATATTATCTATTGTATCTTCATAAACAGGTATTCTTGAAAATTGCTCTTGATTAATTATTTTTACTATTTCTTCATAGGATAATTCCATATCTATGGTAATCATCTCTGTTCTTGTAATCATTACATCATTGACTTGAGAGTCCTTAAAATCAAATACATTATATATCATGTCCCTTTCTTCCCCTTCAAGGACACCTTCCTTGTGACTTACACTAACCATAGTTTTCAATTCATCTTGGGTAATAAAAGGTTGATTTGCATCAACATCTCCCCCTAGTACCTTAATCATAAAGTTAGTTATTCTTGTCAATATAAAACTTATTGGAGCTACTAAAATTATTGTAAATTGAACAAAACCAGATAATTTTATGGATAACTGCTCTGAATTTTGTGCTGCCAATGATTTTGGTGTTATCTCACCAAATATTAGAATTAACAAAGTCATAAGTCCAGTAGCTAAACCCACTCCCCTATTACCAAAGGCATCAATAGCTATAGATGTCATCAAAGATGAAGCACCTATATTGACTAGATTATTACCGATAAGTATGCCACTTAAAAGCTTACTAGGGTCACTTAGAAGTTTATTAACTTTATCTATACCCTTTTCCTTATTCTCAACCATCTGTTTAACGCGAATTTTGCTAAGTGACATCAAAGCTGTCTCTGATGCTGAAAACATGGCAGATAAGGCCAAGCACATAACTAATACGATAATTTTCCACAAACCGTCCGAATCCAAAAACCATCACACTCCTAATTTTTAAGCTTAAGTAATATTATAATTGAAAGTATGGATTTTATCAATGCATTTGTTATTATAACCATAATTCAAAAATTTTAGGGTATATATGAATAAATATGAATTAGTAAAAGGAGAGATTTTATGGCACTTGTTACTTGGAAAGAAATCAATGAATTTTGGTTTGATGAAAAACATATACCCTTACATTTTGACGAGGTTAAGGACTTTGATGAATTAATCCGCGACAAATTCTTAGATACATGGAAGGCTGGATCTGAGGGCCTTTTAGTTGACTGGAGAAAAGATATCAGAGGCCGACTAGCAGAAATTATAGTTCTAGACCAGTTTTCTAGAAATCTATGGAGAAATGATATCAAAACTTATACCCAGGATAAAATGGCTATTGCATTAGCCCAGGAAGTTGTAAATCATCCAGAATATAATGATCTATCTCCATTGGAAAAAAAGTTTATCCTTCTACCTTTCATGCATTCAGAATCTATAGACCTACATGATTGGGCTCATAAGTATTTTGAGGAAGTTGGAGATGAGACCCTCCTTTATTTTGAAAAGCTTCATAGGGATGTACTAGAAGAATTCGGCCGCTATCCTTATCAAAATGATGATTTAGCTAGAAAATCCACACCTGAAGAATTAAAGTATCTTGAGGAAAAAGCAGGTAAATACTATTCCTTAGATAAATAGATAATAGCCAGTAACTCTTGATGAGTTTACTGGCTATATTATATTTAGAATCTATATGTTGCTGCTGCTCCAGTGGTAGATGGCATCCTATCCTTAGGCAGCATGATTACTTCCCCACCATTTCTGATTACAATTTCAGCAATATCATTTAATAGGTCTCCAAACTCCGGATCACTTATGTCTCCTTCTTCTATAGACCCAGTAGTACGGTTGACTTTACCTGCAATTATTCTATCAGATTCTATCAAAACTGTATTAATTCGATTTTCAGCACCAGCTTTGGCTATTTGGACTATATCATCTGAACCCAAATGTTGAGCCCTAGACTCTTCAAACCTATTAAGCAATTCTTTGGTCTTATTCAAATATAGAGGTTCGATTTCTTGCCACATCTTATCTCTTAACTTATCAATGGTTAAATAATCATAATTTGTCTTGATCCCCTCTTCTAATAGGAAGGGGTTATGGCTTATATTTCTAAAATGAGTATGATGCTCTGGTAATGCCATCAATATTAGGGGTAGCTTAGTTGGTTTAGAATAGTTTTCTAGTACTACTCTATCTACAAACCTAAAGAACCTTTCGGTGTCCTTTTCCATTTCATCTTTTCTACCACCAAATCCATGGAAAGTACTATTACTTCCAGATGCTCCATATCTTCCTGTAATATAGGATGAAGTAAATTCATCTCCTAGTGCCTCTTTAATATTATTTGGAATGTCATCATCTAAATCCACCTCATCAAAACCGTATCTATTCCCTTCAAACAAGGTGAATCCTTCTTTGTTTAGACCTAACATATGGTAACGGTCAGCTGATTGGAAGTTTCTAACCAATGGTTTGATATGAAAATTATCTGATACCACGACTAACTCTTTAACAGGCCTATTTAACTTATAGATTATGGCTTGTCCTTCTCCATAAAAAATCCCCAACCCCTCATTGGTATAAATCCATAAGTCCTTGTCCTCACTTAACCTGTTGAACAAATTAATAATAGAGCTTATCTCTCTCTTTGGATACTTTTGTATAAGGGAGTTTTCCATTTCCTTTATTAGATTTTTAAATCTTATAACATCCTGCTTATTCTCAGGGCTATGCCTGTGTGTAGGTTGATATAAGGAAATAAAAGGTCCTTCTTTTGCATTAAATAACTCATGTGGGAAGTCATTGACAATTTTATACATAAATTTATCCCTCCTGCACTAGTTTGTTTTGCTTGTTTTTATTTATACCCTAATCACCATAGATAAAAACCATAGATTAATATTTGACTATAATGCCTAGAAGACTTCTACTGTTTGGTACACACCAGAATGGCAAAACTAATAAAACATTACATTTTGAGAGGCCTAATATGTCTCTGAATCTTTATTTTATTAGGACTATATGTTATGCTAGAATCAAATATATAAAGGGGAGTGTCTTCTATGATATACAGAAATGCTACATTAGCAGATATACCAGGTGTTAGTGAATTACAAGAAAAGTATCATGTGTCAACTATAAGTGATGAGGATAGACCTGATGGATTTGTTACTACATTGTTTACTGATGACCAATTTAAGGAATTGATTGAAAAGGAAAATGGCTTGGCGATTGCTTGTGATGGTGACAAGGTTGTAGGCTATGCCATGGCTGCTTCTTGGGAATATTGGTCTGCCTGGCCTCTATTTAAGCATATGATTAAGGATTTACCTAGTACTAAGTATTTGGGGCAAGTGCTTTCTACAGAAAACTCCTATCAATATGGACCTATCTGTATAGATAAGCCCTATCGTGGGACAGATGTCCTTCCTAATCTATTTGAGTTCTCTAGGACCCAGATGGTAAGCAGATATCCAATTATGATTACATTTATAAATCAAATTAATCCAAGATCATACAAGGCCCATACTAAGCTGGAACTTGATGTAATCAAGACCTTTGAATTCAATAACAATCAATATTATGAATTAGGATATGATATGTCTAAAAGGACTAAAGGATCCAATATTTAGGGGCAATAAGGTATTTAAAGAAAAATCTTGAAATCATTATGGATAGCTTATTAAACTTAACACTGCATATACCCAAAAATGATGGATTCTAGACATTTTAATATAAAAAATGTTGCAAATAAGCTCGTTGTAGAATTCTGCAACGAGCTTGCTAGTCCAAAATTAGAGGGAATTTTATCTAAATTTATTAATGAACATGGATTAAAGAAGTAGAATATCAGCTTTAAGCTGTCATCCTGAGCACTGTGAAGGATCTATCTTCATAGTCCCTAATATATAGTTTGTCACCCTATATATCGAACAGGCATATAATATTAAAAAGCCTATGAAAGGATGACAATAAATATGAATAATTATGATGATATATATAATACAGGGAAGTGTTGGGATAGACCTGAAAACAATCCTGACTATTGGGAGGGATGTATTAGGTTAATGGATCATGGACCTGATCCATATGTTGTAAATATTGAAAAAGCTACTGAGCAAAACTATAACTATAGAGTTGCCATGTGGACAGGAGATTATCTTCAAATGACTGTTATGAGTATCAACCCTGGAGATGATATTGGACTGGAGCTTCATACTGATCATGACCAATTTATTAGAATTGAAAAAGGTCAGGCACTGGTATTAATGGGCGATTCGAGAAACAATCTTTACTATAGACAAACAGTTTATGATGGATATGTAGTATTCATACCTGCTGGCAAATGGCATAATGTAATAAATACTGGCTGCGTCCCTCTTAAACTATATTCAATATATGCACCACCAGAACATCCTCATGGAACATTCCAACCAACTAAAGAAGATGCTGGTATCTACGGATATTAAAGTTTTATAAAGCCTGCTGAAGTTTTTCAGCAGGCTTTTCTATCTTTCCTATCTTTTCTTTTTTTATCTTATCTTACACATTCACTAAAGGTAGAGGGACATACCTCTGTTAAAGGTAGGGCAGTCGAACTTTCTGAGGTATGTCCCCAACGTATGTCGAGCTTTCTGCGGTATGTCCCCAACTTGTGTCTGCCCCTTTGGCTATAGTTTGACTTAAGTCAGGGATAGCCACCTTATCACCAGTATGATAATTTTAAAAACATATTTATAATTTTTGTTAATTCATCAAACTCTTCTTTCTCTAATACATTGTGCTATTCAGGGACGGTTCTCGAATTGCACGAATTGCATTAGCTGGCTATTTTATATACTTATTATTATATTACCAAAATCTATCTATAATCTTAAAGAAAATATCTTCATTTATAACTATTAATAAACTAAAACCTATAATGGATACTGCTAATAATATCAATATCATGCCTAAAGGTCTAGCTGCATTAACCGAATGACCTCTACCAGATCTGCTCTTTACAAAGATTGATGGGTCACTAGGATTGAAGTATAGTGTATTTCCAATTTTCCAAAGGTTATCATCTTCATAAAAGTATTGGCTATTTTCATTTTGCTCAGTTAGTAGTATAGCTGCCTCCGTTCTAAACTTATTTATAAAATAAGCATTTAATAAAAATACTCCTAAGCCAAGGATTTTAAAAGCGACAACCAGATTAGTACTTATATTTACTAGGCCTATTAAATGGAGATTGAGGTATGTGAACACAAGCTGTATAATTACTGATATAATCTGTAAGTTCCTACTTACATTGTTTACATGTTTTTTATTATAATCAATGGATCTTTCAGCATTATTAGGATTTGTATCAAACTTTGCCCTAGACATAATATAATAGGACAAGTACCCTACTAAAATAAAAAACAATTGAAAACCCACTCCGCCAAAAACCTTAATAGGAGTTTTATATACATGGGAATTGGTATTTGTGAAGCTAAATATATCCCTTACATATGAAGATAACCTTGGATACATATATATCATAAGAAGTAAGTTAGCAAACATAATTATAACTGGTATCTTAGCCCAAGAAAAAATACCCTTTATATTCTCTCTTTCTCTGCTATATTTTAAATCTGTAACTATTACCTTTTTATTTGAACCAAACCATTTATTTCTTTCCTTCAAATTTTTTACTTTATTGTTATATACTAAATAAACTAAAAACAAAGTGAATATATAAGTTGTATGACCTAAGAAAATATAATTTTTTAGATACTTAATAAAAGCTAAACCCACTGTTGTGGATATTATAATTGATAAGGATATACCTACAATAATCAATGCTCTTTTATAATCCGAATAAATCTTATCTAGCTCTTCATCATCAATTTTATCTTGAGGAATCTTTACCCCTAGAATTATATTTGAGTCATTAAATTTAGGAAGTTTAACCTGATAGTATAACAATACTAAATAAAAGATAATACTGACTATAATTATAATCCATTTATCAGCCATCTATAATCACTCCTTTAAAACTACCATAAAAATCCGAACATAATTTTAAGAAATGGCTTTCTTCAATACCCCTATTCTTTGCATTTGCAATTAGATATTCTAATTCACTTTTAGCATACCTACTAAATTCATCTAAGCCATGGTCGAAGTTTTTCTTTACCTCGGCTCCCTTCCTTCTATCTATGCTTAGATACCCCTCATCCTTTAACAAATTGTACGCTTTTCTTACAGTATGAAGATTGATTCCTAAATCCTCGCCCAATTGCCTT
>CAZXWU010000016.1:0-244 GCA_964644495.1 uncultured Tissierella sp. | reverse complement strand
AATTCCAATAATTATTTGCCTTTTCAACTGCTCATAAATAGGTACTTCAGAATGAAATTCAATTTTAATTATCATAAGAACACCTCTTTTGTTGTTATATTTGTTATAGTCATTGTATAACATGTGCAGTCAAGTTGCAAGAGGATAATGATATATTTATGATAGACAGAGGGTCAGGAGTTGTGTCCAAAACATTCCATATAAAAGAAGAAGTTTTAGCCAGCTATGACCAAATGGTCTTAGC
>CAZXWU010000015.1:0-18336 GCA_964644495.1 uncultured Tissierella sp. | reverse complement strand
GAACCAGACTTAGTGTATTGCTTAACACTATTATCAAATTTTAACATATAATTTAGGCCATCTTCTTCCCCTCTAGCTTGAACCATACCAGACAAGAATAAGAATGCAGTACCTGATGACCCTGGATTAGCTACCATTATTTGGTTTTCAAATTCTGGTTTTAATAAATCATCCCAAGTTTCTGGTTTCTCAATATTTCTTTCATCAAAGAAACGATCATCTAATACAAAACCTAATACTTCATTATAAATTCCTGTCCAGTATCCTTCTGAGTCTTTTAATTCTGGAGCTATCTTCTCAGCATTAGGAGATACATATGGTTGTAATAATCCTTCAGTCTTAGCTGCTACGAATGAATCTGCTGGTCCACCATACCAAATACTTGCCTTTGGTGCTTCTTTTTCTGCTCTAACACGACTTAGGATTTCCCCGCCGCTCATACGAACAAAATCTACTTTAATGCCAGTTGCTTTTTCAAATTCTTGAGCAATTTTTAGGGCTTGTTCTTCAACAACACCTATATACATAGTAAGTCTTTCTGGTGTTTCCCCTCCTGGCTCATTGCTGCTAGGTGCCGGAGTATTCGTACATCCCGCTACAAAAGTAACCATCATAGCTAAAATAATAACTAAACTCAATATCTTTTTCATTTTACACTCCCCTTTTAAATTTTTATAAAAATTAAACTTAAGCTAATTTAATTAAATGTAAACTTTCTTCCTGAATATCAAGTTTAACACTATCAGATTCATTGTAGATTTTCTTTCCACTTGGATTTGAAGTCTCTACAAATAGCTTACTGTCTCCAATGACAATATCGTATTCCTGTACATTTCCCATGAAGGTAGATAAGGCAACTTTACCTTCATATTTGCCATCATCACCTACCTCGATAGATTCAGGTCTAATTATAATACGTACTTTTTCCCCTGCTTCAAATTTGCTACTTCCCTTTAGGGGAACTTTTACAATATTTCCAAACATCTCTACTATTGCATAATTTCCTTCAGTCCCTTTTACGACTCCATCCGCAAAATTGGCAGTACCTATAAAGTCTGCAATAAATTCTGTAGAAGGTTGTTGATATATTTCCTGTGGTGTACCTACTTGCTCTATTTTGCCCTGATTCATTATAATGACTCTGTCAGATAAACTCATTGCTTCTGATCTATCGTGGGTTACATAAATACTGGTTATTGCTAATTTTTTTTGTATTTTTTTAATTTCAGTTCTCATATATATTCTTAACTTTGCATCAAGGTTTGATAAGGGTTCATCGAAAAGCAATACACCTGGCTCCATTACCAAGGACCTTGCCAATGCAACCCTTTGCTGCTGTCCACCTGATAATTGTCCTGGACTTCTATTTTCTAATCCTTCTAAACCTACAAGATTTATAATGTGATTTACCTTTTCCTTAATAAGATTGGGCTCCATTTTTTTAATTTTTAAACCATAAGCTACATTTTCATAAACACTATAATGAGGAAACAATGCATAACTTTGGAAAACCATGGCTGTATCACGTTTATCAGGAGGAAGATTATTGATATGTTCGTCTCCTAAAAAGATATCACCTGATGTGGGTGTCTCAAATCCAGCTACCATTCTTAATGTAGTAGTTTTACCACATCCAGATGGACCAAGTAAGGTTACGAATTCTCCAGGATTTATGGTTACTGAAATATTATCTACTGCCTTAAAAGCGCTATCGCTACTTAAACTTCTAAATTCCTTAGTTATATTTTTAAGAATTACATTCTTGGACTTGTTCATAATAGACCTCCTTTACGTTAATTTGACGTTATCCTTACTGACACCTAATAGGCTTACAAGCTTATACATAATACTTATTGCTATATATACTATAACTATTAGAATCGTAGAAAATGCTGAAGCGGTTCCAAATCTACCTACTTCTACCTGATCTAGAACGACTATTGTCAATAATCTGTACCTAGCTGATATTAGGAATATTACAGCGCTTAATGCTGTCATACTTTTAATAAAGGAGTAAATAAGTCCTCCTAAAAAAGCTGATTTAATCATAGGCAGTGTAATTGTTGTAAATACCTTAAAGGAATTTGCTCCTAAGTCTTGGGCAGCTTCCTCTATACTTGGATCAATCTGCTGAAGTGTATTAACACCTGATTTGATGCCAATTGGTATTGTTCTAGATATAAAAGCAATAATTATTATGCCAGCTGTACCGGTAAGGACAACTGGAGGTGAATTGAATGCCAAGATATAGCCAATACCTACAACGGTGCCTGGTACAGCTATTCCAATTACCGATGTAAAATCTATAAAGCTTCTACCTAAGAATTTCTTTCTAACAACTAAATAGGCAATAATCATTGCAAGTACGCCTGTAATTGGTGCTGCTATAGCTGAAAATATAGTTGTATCTATAATAGCTTTTTTACCTATACTAAATGCATATCTATAATGATCTAGTGTAAAGGTATAATTAATACCCCATAATTTTACGAAGGATCCTATTGGAATTAATGCATAAAGCATTACGATAATTATAGCTGCAATTGTACAGAATAGTTCAATTGGTATTCTTATGTGTTTCTCTTCAATTAAAATACGTTCTTTAGCAGTTTTACCAGTTACTGTTATATAGGACTTTCTCTCTAAATAGTACTTAGAGAAGATGAATAATACTAAAGAAATATTGAGAAGAATCATTGAAAGAGCTGCAGCACCTGCCATATTATAATTACCAATTGCCTGCTGATATATTTGCACTGCCAGTGTATTATATCCCCCGCCAATAGCAGTAGGATTTCCAAAGTCAGCAATCGACTTTATAAACACAAGCAGAAATGCATTAGCTATAGCAGGTTTAGTTAAAGGAAAAGTTACCTTAGAGAAGGTATTCCATCTTGAACCACCTAGATTTTGTGAAGCTTCTTCCATAGAAGGATCTATTGTCTTGAGAACTCCATTTAATAGCAGATAGGCTAATGGAAAAAAAGATAGGGTTTGAACCAATATAAGTCCTGGTAAACCATAGATATTAAAATCTCTCAATCCCAATAGTGAATATGTTATTAGACCACGGCTTCCAAATAAATAGATAATAGACAAGGATATTGCAAATGGTGGTGAAATCATTGGTAGTAATGCAATTATGTTAAATAATTTCTTTGCCCGTAATTTTACATATCCTTCCCCATAAGCAAAGATAAACCCTACTATTGTTGAAGTTATTCCTGTAACTGTTGCCAAAAATAAAGTGTTTTTAATTGCTTGGAAGTTTGAACTAGATGTAAATGAGGTAATATAAGCGTTTAGGCTAAAATTCCCATCTAAATCAACCAAACTTTGTTTGAATACTTCATACAAGGGCAAAACAATAAATATAAATAATGAAAAAATAACAGCTAGAATTGTAAATAATAATATTGGATCACCAGCTATCTTTTTGAGCTCTGTTTTTATAAGGCTGTCTTTAGCCATATTTGTACCTCCTTTTCATATGAGTATCTACTATTCCCAGATAGTATGAAATACTCCTTCCTCATCAATCCTATTATAAGTATGAGCACCAAAAAAGTCTCTTTGAGCCTGTATAAGATTTGCCGGTAGGTTAGCTTCACTCATTCCATACAAATAATCAAGGGATGAATTTATCACAAAGCATGGTATATAATAATCCATGGCTATTCTTTGAGTATCTTTAACAGATTGTAATTTTGCAAAAAGATACTTTAAATTTCTTTCACTATTTAGCAGATAAACATTATCTTTATCTTCTTCTAGTAGTTCTACAAAGTAATCTAATAATCTAGCTCTTATGATACATCCGCCTGTCCAGATTTTAAGCACCTCTGAAATATCTAAATCAAAATTATACTCTTTAGAAGCTTCTGACATTAACCATAAACCCTGTGAGAAAATCAAGATGTTTGTAAATATTAGAGTGTTCTCTAAATCATTTAACAATTTTTCCTTATTAATATCTTCTGTAGAAGTATCATTAATAGAAGTATCATTAATCAAAAGCTTTGATATCTTAACTCTATCCTCTTTAAAAAATGATATTGTTCTACTTTCAACGGCCACATTTAACGATGGAGTTGGGATACCTAAATCCAAAGCCGTTTGAGCAGTCCATTTTCCCGTTCCCTTCTGACCAGCTTTATCTAATATGAGATCAATCAAAGGCCTATCAGTTTCTTCATCCTTAAATCTTAATATCTTATAGGTTATCTCCATTAGGTATGAATCCAATACTCCATGGTTCCATTTCTCAAAAATATGACTTATTTCTTCATTATCAAGCTTTAAAGCCTTCCTCAAAATATGATATACCTCTGAAATAGCCTGCATCATTGCATATTCAATACCATTATGAATCATTTTTACAAAATGACCTGCTGAACCATCACCTATATAAGTACAACATGGTCCATAAGACCCATCTGCAGCTATCTTAACTAATATATCCTTAACCATCTCGTAGGCTTGTCTAGTTCCACCTGGCATTATTGATGGACCATTAAGCGCTCCTGATTCCCCACCTGATATACCAACCCCCAGATAGTGTATTTTCTTCTGTTTAAGGGCCTCTAACCTTAGACTAGTATCAGGGAAATGAGTGTTTCCTCCATCTATAATCAAATCTCCTTCTTCTAGAAAAGGGGTTAATCCGTTAATCATTTCATCAACTGGATTACCTGCTGCTGTCATCAAGATTATTTTTCTAGGTTTAGATAGGGATTTGGTAAACGCTTCCAAATTATAGAAACCAGATATATTACGCCCTTTAGCTTCTTCCTTCAAAAAATCATCTGTCCTTTGTCTTCTATGATTGTATACAGAAATATTATAATTATTATTAGCTATATTTAGGGCTAGGCTTTTACCCATTACTCCTAAACCAATTAATCCAATGTCATTCAATTCAAACTCCTCCTTTCTTCTCTTACTTAGTAAAGTCCTTTTCAAGAAATAAAATAGTAGGACTTTCTTATGATTAATAAAAATATTATAAGAATAGAAATATTGTTTCTTTTATTGTAATACATATGAAAAATATTTTCAATGTAAGTTTGTTTTATAACGAAGTTTGTTATAGTATAATAAGGTAAACATATATAGAAAGTACTTAAATACATAAAATATAAATTTATAAGGATGGTATTTAAAATGAAAACTACGTCCAGTGTTATTCTTGAAATAAAATCTAGCTATAATACTTTTAGTGATACTGAAAAAAAGATTGCCGAATATGTAGTAGAAAACCCTAAAAAGCTTATTAATTCTACCATAAGCCAGGTAGCAGAGAGTCTTGGTTTAGCAGATGCTACTATTTTCCGTTTTTGTAAAAAGATTAATCTTAAGGGATTTCAAGATCTTAAGATTACTCTAGCAACTGAATTTAATGATAATTTAAACAGCTATGCAAACCAACAAATTTACGAAGATGATAGTCAGAAATCTATTATAAGTAAAGTATTTAGTGCAAATATAACTGCAATTAATGATACGCTGTCCTCAATAGACTCAACTAATATGGAAAGTGCAGTTAATTCTATTCTAGAGGCAGATCAAATAATTTTTTTTGGAAATGGTGGTTCAGGCGTTGTAGCATCTGATGCTCATCATAAGTTTTTGAGGACTGGTTTAAGAGTTAATTCATATATTGATTATCACATGCAACTGATGGCAGTTTCTCAATTAACCTCTAAAGATTTAATTGTTGTAATTTCTCATACAGGCTCTAATTTAAATATTATGAACATTTTAGATGTAGCCAAAGAAAATGGAACCAAAAGTATTGGTATTACTTCTTTTTCTAGGTCACCTATTAATGAAAAGGTAGATATTTCTCTTTATGCCGTTTCACAAGAAACTGAATATCAATTTGAGGCTTTTGCTTCAAGAATTGCACACTTAAGTATATTAGATGCTCTCTATATTAGTGTTCTCTTGAAACGTAAAGAATTGACAAATAACGCTATCAAAAAAATGAGAGATGCAATATCAATAACACGAATTTAAGTCATTAATAAAATGAAAAATCAATGTTTAAATAAACTAAAACTCTGAGTCCCGCTAATTATAATGGGTCTCAGAGTTTTTATTTTTTATTAAGATTAAATAATGGAGTTAATCACAATATAAATTATTTGAAATGCAAATAAAATTTCACCTTATAAAAGTGTACTTATCTTATAAATATGAATCAGTGGTATTCTCTTAATCTCTCCATTAAACAAGAATTAATTAAAAGGAAAAACTCTACTATAGGACCAGTTGCTGGAATGTTAATCGCCTCATTTTTACAATAAAATTGATTCGGACTTTTATGACATCTTCCCCCACCTAGAGAGGATGAGGGAATTCTTTTGGATTCTTGTTAAAAATTGCATAGAGATTGCGATCAAATGGTATATAATTAAATGTAGAGATGAGATGAAATATATATAATTCAATGTAGAGATAAAATATTACTTTTATAGGAGGTACTTATGGAAAATAAAAAAGCTCTGTTAATTTTAGATAATTTAAAAAAGATTATCTATGGTAAGGATAATGTTTTAGAAAATGTAATAATTGCACTTTTAGCCAAAGGTCATCTATTAATTGAAGATGTACCTGGAACTGGTAAGACTACTCTTGTAAAAGCACTGGCTAAAAGTTTGGATTTGTCCTATAAAAGAGTCCAGTTTACCCCTGACTTGATGCCTTCTGACATAATAGGTGTAAGTATCTATGATAAGGTATCTGGTGGATTTACCTTTAAAAAGGGACCTATCTTTAATCAGATATTCCTAGCTGATGAAATAAACAGGACATCACCAAAAACCCAATCTAGTCTTTTACAAGCTATGGAAGAAGGGGAAGTCTCTACAGAAGATAATCACTATATACTAGATAAACCCTTCATGGTTCTTGCAACACAAAATCCATTAGAGTATCAGGGTACATTTCCATTACCTGAAGCCCAATTGGATAGATTTTTAATGTGTTTATCCCTTGGATACCCAGACAAGTCCTATGAAATAGAAATCCTTAGAGACCATGCCAGAATTGGGGATATAGACAAGATAGAGCCTGTAGCCAATCAGGGGGACATTTTAGAAATGCAAAATATGGTTGAAAATGTCAAAGTCCATGATGATATATTAGAATATATAGTAAATATTGTAAATGCTACTAGAGACTCTAATGATATCCGCCTTGGAGCTAGTACTAGAGCCTCTATTGACTTAATGAATGTTTCAAAGGCTAAAGCCTTCATTGAAGGAAGAAACTATGTAGTCCCTGATGATGTAAAAGCAATGGTAAGACATGTATTTAGTCATAGATTGATCCTATCATCTGAAGCTAGAATTGAAAGAAAGAGTATTGATGATATATTAAATAGTGTTTTGAATAGAGTATTTGTACCGGTGATCAATAATGGTTAATTTCAAATTCACTATAGCTCCAGTATTTATGTTTTTGTTATCCTTTGCTTTGTTTGTTGGCGGCTTGGTCCCATATTATCTATTCTATATATTCATATTGGTGGTTTTAATTCCATTGATACATAATATAATTACATTAATAAGAATAGATGGTCAGGTCAAAATACCTGAGGGGTCCTTATATACTAAAGATGAGATAGATATTGAATATAGGGTTGAAAACAATAGTAGATTATCTATTCCCTATTTAGAGATAGATTCCAGTATTACTAGGCTGCTAACTGGTAGAAAACCTGAGAAAACAGTCCTAAGCCTAAGACCTAAATCAGGATTCACCAATAAAGAAAGAATTAAATTAAATAAAAGAGGCTATTATCCATTAGGTCAAATCAATGTAAATATTCGTGATGTCTTTAACTTTTATTCTTTCCAAAAGTCTATTACAAGTAATGCTTCCCTCTTGGTTTACCCTGAAATAATCAATCTAACTAGCTTAAAAATCACTGCGAATTTTAAATCTGGTGAGCTATTGACTGAGAAGTCATTATATCAGGACCACTCTAATATCAATACCCTGCGGGATTATCGTCAAGGAGACCCTATCAAAAGCATTCATTGGAAATTAACTGCCAAAAAAGATTCACCTATAGTAAAGGAGTATGAACACAGAGTTGATACCAATACTATGATTTTCCTTGATAATGAAAGTTCTCTATTTGCAGGAGATGTGGATAGGCGTCTAGAGGATAAATCTGTGGATGTTTCCCTTAGTATTATCAATTATTGTCTGAATAATAATATGGAAGTAGTGCTTGAGACTCAAGATGAGGATAGGTTGATCCATCTAGAAGGAAATCAGAAATCTGACTTAAAACCATATGTAGAGGAACTGACAAGATTTTCTGCTAACGGCACCATGGATATCAGTTCACTAATACTAGCGCAGATTGATACTATCAAGAAGGGGTCCACTCTTATAATAATCAGTCCTATATTGGACAAGTCCAGAGCTTCTCTCGGTGTTGAGCTGAGACTCAAGAGTATTAATCCAATATTTATTATTCTTACAGATGATGAAAATAAAACAGGATATATAGATCCTGTGATTGAAGGTAGAATGAAGGAAGAAGGTATACCTATATATGTAATCGACTATGAGACCAGCATTAAAGGAGCATTGGAGGTTCACAATGGGTAGGATTCAAAATAAAAGTCAAAAGCTGCTTTACAACTTAGTCTATATAACTCTTGTATTTATTCTTGTCTATCAATTTGGCTTGGGTATCAACCTAGACCTAAACTTTTCCCTCCAATTGATCGGCGTATTAATAGGGTCTTCTTTGGTTAAATTTTTCTTGTTCAATCCTTTAATTCTATATCTATTAATTGCTATTTCAATATTGCTAGGATTGTTGGTCAATCACTATATCACTCCATTTATAATGCCATTATTTAGAATAATCTACTCTTTAATGCAAAATATAGTTTATAATTTGATGGGGCAAGAGAATATCGCTGAAGAGAACCTACTCCTATATTGGGGTATTCTTATTGTATTGGTTTCTCTTGTAAATGCAATTATACTATTTAGAAATAAAAATATATATCTATTCCTTCCTCTATATATAGGAGTCTTTCTCTATTATTGGTATAACTTTTATGATGCATCTTATTGGTTGATAGCAATCTTCTTGTTAGCCTTTATTATATTGATGGGTTCGGATAGGTTTTCCAGGGAAATAAAGAAGTTAAATAAAAGCACTCCCATAAATGAAGAAAAACTTTATTCTTCTTGGATCCAAGTTGTAATAAAGTATAGCCTCCTAATAGTGATTATAGGCTTGTTGCTTCCAAAGAATTATAACTACATAAGATGGCCGTGGCTACAAGGGAGAGTCTACTCAGTCTTTCCTTTTGTTGAAGATTTAAGGTCTTATGATGCTGCTACTAGAGGAGGTGGCGAGGCAGGCTTGTTTAATTTTTCCATGACAGGTGCAGAAAATGGTGCTTCCAGACTAGGTGGTCCAGCTTATCTAAGCAACAGAAAAATAATGACCGTGTATGCAAATCAAGGCCACTATCTTAGGGGTAATGTCCAGCAAATCTATACTGGTAGCAGTTGGGAAAGCATACCAAACCCTAGCTCATATCATTCAATAGGGGAGAATTTTTCCGATTGGTCAACTCAGGATATGAGACCCTTTTATAACTATGTAAGCTTAACAATTCAAAATAATGACTTTGCATCCTTGACCCTATTTAGTCCATATAAGGCTGCCCGAATAAATATAGATGCTCCTTCAGATATAGTCCTAAATCGTGATGATACTCTTGTATTTCCAGATGGCGTATATGATGGTGAAAGCTATAGAATCTGGGCTCAAAAACCCTTGCCATATGGGGTCTTACTAGCTAATGGTATAGATTTTTCCAAGGATGATATAGATGATATAGATATCTATCTACAGATACCTGAGGATGCAATCACTGATAGGACTAGGGACTTAGTAGCAGAAATAACTGGTGATTTACATGATGATTATAGTAAGTCAATAACCATAGAGGAATATCTAAGAAGTAATTTTGAATATAATCTATCTCCTGATGATATTCCTTTCGGACATGAATTCATAGACTATTTCCTATTTGAAGGTCAAGAAGGATACTGTACTTATTATGCAAGTGCCATGGCTATAATGCTTCGTCTAGAGGGGATACCTACAAGATATGTTGAAGGCTATATAGCTTTAGAAGAAACTGCTAATGGTGTATATGAAGTAAGGCACAACAATGCCCATGCATGGGTAGAGGCCTTTATCGAGCCCGTTGGTTGGATGCAGTTTGAAGCTACCCCTGCTTATCCTGTGGAAAGTCGTATGGAAAACTACCAAGCAGAAGAAGTAGAGGAAGGTCCTGATACTGGTCCAATACCTGAAGATAGCTCTGAGTTAGATGATTACTTCGAAAGACCCGAAGTCACTGATGATAGTGAATATGGATTTAATGGTGGTATTATTGACAGGGAAGATTCTTCTGACACTGAGTCCAATCCTGCCATCACTATAATAATGCTTGTATTAGCTATGATAATGCCTCTTAGATTATTACTAGGCTTGTATAGATATAAGGCAAAGGAATCTCAGGCAAATAAGCTGCCTAGTAAGCAGAGAATTATTTACCTATACAATGAAGTAACAAAGTTAATTAGCCAATTAGGTTATCCTCAAGAAATTGGGGAAACCCACTATGAATATGCTCAAAGAGTCGGATATAAATTCTACGATCCTGTTGGAGATGATATTAAAGGATTTAAAGACATTACAGATATTTTTGTTAGAAGTAAGTATGGGGACATTTCTACAGAAGAAGATATATTTATCCTAGAAGAGTTCAGGAGGATACTGGAAATCAGGTTGAAAAATAAGCTTGGTACTATTAAGTATTTTTATGATAAATATATATAAGTGTTGGGGACGGCGACTACATAGCTTTTGTCTACTGTCCCCTTTGCTTATGCTCTAATAAGTTCTATATCGTATCCGTCAGGATCTGTTAGAAAATAAAACCTAGCTGGTTGACCTGGTAGACCAGATAATTCTGTAACTTCATATCCCATTTCTAAATGTTTTTCTCTTGATCCTTCTAAGTCCTTTACTGACATAGCCAAGTGACTATATCCATCACCAATTACATATGGCTTTTCAGGATTGTAGTTATAGGTTAGTTCAAGTTCAAATTTACCATCTGCATCACTTAGATAGACTAAAGTAAACTCATCCTCAGGAAAATCCCTTCTTCTTGTTTCAACCATTCCTAAAGCTTCTTTATAAAACTTCACAGACTTTTCTAAATCCATAACCCTTATACAGGTGTGCAAAAATTTATATTCCATGTCTTCCTCCTATAATTTTTTATTACTATATTTATCTTTATATTATCACATATTATTTTTAAATTCTATATTGTTATATTAGCTACTCCTTGGCTTTACTCCTTGACCAAGGCCTCTAAAATATGGTATGTTTGAGTCAAATTGATGTGTCAGGGGGAAATCATATGTCAATATTGAAAGTTAGTAATCTAACAAAAAAGTTCGGTAAATTTACAGCTCTAGACGGTGTTGATTTAGAGGTAGAAAAAGGTGAGGTATACGGATTTATTGGTCCTAATGGAGCAGGTAAGACCACTACTATTCGAGTACTATTAGGTATTTTAAAGGCAACTGAAGGTGAGGCAAAAATATTTGGTAAGGATGCCTGGACAGATGCTGTAGAAATACACAAAAACTTAGCCTATGTCCCAGGAGATGTAAATCTATGGCCAAATCTTACTGGTGGCGAGGTTATTGATTTATTTGTAAGATTAAGAGGGTCTAATAACAAGAATCGTCGAGAAGAGCTAATCCAGAGATTTGACTTAGACCCATCAAAGAAATGTAGAACTTATTCAAAGGGAAACAGACAAAAAGTTGCCTTAATTGCTGCATTAGCTTCAGATGCTGATCTATATATCTTGGATGAGCCTACTTCAGGTCTAGATCCTTTGATGGAAAAAATCTTTCAAGAATATGTCTTAGAAGCTAAAAGTGAAGGAAAGAGTATACTACTCTCCAGCCACATTTTGTCAGAAGTTGAGAAACTATGTGACCGTGTCAGCATAATTCGTCAAGGTAAAATTATAGAATCAGGTAGTCTAGAAGAACTACGCCATTTAACAAGAACAAGTATAACCCTTGAAACAAAAGAGCCTATTAAGGATTTATACAATATACAAGGTATACATGATATTGAAGAAAAAGACAATTTAATCTACTTCCAAATCGATACAGAAGAACTAGACAATATAATTAAATATATAGCCCCATTTGGAATTGTGAAATTAGAGAGTGCCCCTCCTACTTTAGAAGACTTATTTATGAGACATTATAGGGGAGACGGGGGTGAGATTTAATGTCAAAGTCATTTGCTAATACTGGAATATTATCCAGATTCATATTACGCAGAGATCGTATTAGAATACCAGTATGGATTATTTCAATTGTCATTTTTACTGTAATGATTGCAGCTATATTACCAGACTTATATACTACAAGTGGAGAAAGAGAAATCATGGCTGAAACCATGAAAAATCCAGCTATTACAGCAATGTTAGGCCCTGGTTATGGTCTTGACAACTATACCGATGGAGCAATGATGGCTCACTTTATGCTGGTTTTTACTGCTTTAGCTGCTGGTATCATGGGCATATTGTTGACTATCAGGCATACTAGAGAAGACGAAGAAGAAGGCCGTGCGGAAATGATTCGATCCCTTCCAGTTGGCCCTTTATCTCCATTGACTGCTACTATGTTGATTATTATTCTAGCAAATATTATTATGGCACTGCTTACAGGTTTTGGGTTGTATTCTTTAGGATTTGAAAGTATGGATCTAAATGGGTCTCTTCTATATGGAGCTTCTTTAGGAGCTATTGGCATATTATTCGCAGCTATTACAGGACTCTTTGCCCAGCTTTCATCCAATACTCGGTCTACTGTGGGATATTCTTTTACCTTTCTTATATTATCCTATATTGTGAGAGGGATCGGAGATGTAGGATATGAAGTATTGTCACTTATATCACCCCTTGGACTTATACTAAGAACTGAAGTATATGTAAATAATTATTGGTGGCCTGTCTTTGCAAGTCTAGGAATATCTCTCTTAGTCTTTGTAATATCCTTGTATTTAAATTCTATTAGAGATTTAGATGCTGGATTTATATCAGCCAAACCAGGCAGAAGCAATGCTTCAAACTTACTATCATCTCCCCTTGGATTGGCTCTAAGGCTACAGAAAACAAGTATAATAGCCTGGACCGTGGGAATGTTGGTGTTAGGGGCATCATACGGGTCAATACTGGGGGATTTGGAGGGTTTTATAGATAGTAGCGGGATTCTTCAACAGATGCTCCCTGAATCAGCAGGCTATAACATGACTGAGAGATTTGTAGCCATGCTTATGACCATATTAAGCATATTGGGAGCAATTCCTGTTCTCATGTATATACTAAAGCTTAAGTCAGAAGAGAAAAGTGCAAGAACTGAGCATTTGCTGTCAAGGGCAGTTTCTAGAAATTCTATAATTGGATCCTATACCTTAGTCGCAATAATTTCTGCTCCTATTATACAGTTGATGTCTATCCTTGGCTTGTGGTCTGCAGCCATCTTTGTGATGGATGATATTTTTTCTTTTGAGATTCTCTTAAAGGCAGGCTTAGTTCATCTACCCGCTATGTGGATTATGGTTGGAATTGCTGTATTATTGATAGGATTTGTACCGAGACTTGCTAGCTTGACTTGGGCTTATTTAGGCTATTCATTCTTTGTAGTATATCTAGGTGATATGCTACAGCTACCGGACTGGATGAATTATCTTTCACCTTTTGGCCATATACCACAGGTCCCAATGGAGGATATCAATATGGTTACAATCTTGGGACTTACCCTTATTGCAATGGTTTTGATGGGTCTAGGATTTGCAGGATATAATAGACGGGATATAGAAGGATAAGATTCTTCCTTAAGCTCGGATGATTTAAATTACTAAAAGGCCTGAATTTAAATCCAGGCCTTTTTCTTTATGATTATTATTAAACTATAACCTCTACCTTACATACTTTTTTACTTTGCAATGGAACTATATTATCTTTAAGTTCTTCTCCATCTACTATTACTTTAACCCTATCAATACCCCTGTTTTCCACCTTTATTGTATAGGTGCAATCTCTAAAATGCCTATTCACTTTATATGACTTGATATCCTTTGGTAGACAAGGCTCAATCTTAAGTCCCTCATAATCTGGAATAATTCCTAAAATAGCTTGAGATATATTAACAAAGGACCAGGCAGCAGTTCCAGTTAACCAGCTATTTTTAGCCTCCCCATATGAGAAACTCTCCCTACCTCCTATTGTTTGGCTATAAACATAGGGTTCTGTTTTGTGAATATCACTTAAGTCTTCAACATAGGCAGGACTAATTTTTTTATAAATTTCAAAAGCTCTATCACCCCTAGCAAGCTTTGTCTCAGCAATGCTAATCCATGGATTATTGTGACAAAAGACAGATCCATTTTCTTTGTAACCAGGTGGATAACTTGTGATTTCCCCTAGCTCCTTATGGTATTTTGTGTAAGATGGAGAAAGTAATTCTACTCCAAAATCATTTACTAATCTTTCATGTACTGAATCGAGAGCTATCTTAGCATAACCATTTTCTATACCCAAGCCTGCCATTACGCACATGCCCTGAGGTTCAATAAATATTTTCCCTTCTTCACAAGTCTCACTTCCAACTTTATTGCCGAAGGCATCATAAGCACGTAAAAACCAAGAACCATCCCACCCATGCTTATATATTGCTTCCTCCATATTCTTAACATGGCTGATAACCTTATCACCTTCGTCACTATCTCCAAAACGGTAACAAAGCTCTGAATATTCCAGCCCATACATTACAAACATTCCAGCGATGAAAATACTTTCTGCAATTCCACTTTCAAAGTTGGAGGTGGTTTGAAAACTCTCACCTGGTTCAGTTGAAAAACAATTTAGATTCAGACAGTCATTCCAATCCGCTCTCCCAATCAAAGGTAGTCCATGGGGTCCTAGATTATTGATAGTGTAATTGATACTTCTCCTTAAGTGTTCAAAAATTGATTCCTCACTACCTTCTTTATTATCAAATGGCACCTTTTCATTTAATATATTCCTATCTCCTGTCTCCTTGATATAAGCAACAGTAGATCCAATTAACCATAAGGGGTCATCATTAAATCCTGAGCCTACATTATGATTACCAAGCTTTGTAAGTGGTTGATATTGATGATAGGTACTTCCATCCTCAAGTTGGATAGATGCAATGTCTAGAATCCTTTCTCTAGCTTTTTCTGGGATAAGATGGACAAAACCTAAAATATCCTGACAGCTATCTCTAAAACCCATACCCCTACCAGTTCCACTTTCAAAGTAACTGGCACTTCTACTTAAGTTAAAGGTTGTCATGCATTGATATTGGTTCCAAATATTCACCATTCTATCAATTTTATTATTTCCACTTTCAATACTATATTTTGATAATAGTTTATTCCAATAATCAGAAAGTCTTCTTATCTCGATTTCCACCGATTCACTTGATTTAAATTTGTCTAATACCCTTCTAGCCTCTGTCTTATTAATTATATTGTGGGATTCCCATTTGTTTTCAGCCTGGTTTTCAGCATAGCCCAATATAAATATTAAATTTTTGCTTTCACCAGGAGCTAATGACAGGTCTAGCTGATGACTTCCAATAGGATACCATCCATGTGCAATGGAATCCCTGCTCCTCCCCTCCTCTACCACTTGTGGATTATCAAGTCCTCTCATCTTGCCTAAAAATAGGTCTCTATCGGTATCAAATCCTGTAATTTCCATATTTACCCCAAAGTATGCATAATGATTTCTTCGTTCTCTGTATTCAGTTTTGTGATATATGACCCCATCTTCCACTTCTACTTCCCCAATATTTAAATTTCGCTGATAATTTTGGCTGTCATCTACTGCATCCCATAGACACCACTCAATAAAACTATATAGTTTGATATCTTTGTATGATGAAGACTTATTTGTTAGACTTAGATTGTGTATCTCACAATTTTCTCCCAATGGTACAAAGCATGTTAACCTACTGCTAAGCCCCTTCTTTTCGCTCTCTATAATTGTATAACCTAATCCATGTCGACATCTATAATCATCTAGATCTGTCTTACATGGCATATATCCAGGATTCCAGGGGTCCATTCCTTCCTCCTTTATGTAGTAATATCTTCCTCCAGTATCTACAGGAATATTATTATACCGAAATCTTGTAAGACGCTGCAATCTAGCATCCTTAAAAAAACTATAGCCACCAAGAGTATTTGATACCAAACCAAAGAAGTCTTCATTGCCCAAGTAATTGATCCAAGGAAGTGGCGTCGCAGGCGTTGTGATCACGTATTCTTTATCCTTATCATCAAAATAACCATATTTCATCTATTTACCCCCTTACTACATCGTTTTCGTTGTTAACTCTAATATAAACTATTCTTACTAGAAAATCAACAAATATCTGAGGATTTATGGGTTTTTTTGAATTTCCCCATTGACATAGTGATTTATTAGTCATATAATTGACTTAAATAATAGTTTACGAAATCGTATTCGCTAAGAAATTTATATATAAGGGGTGGGCGACAGCTTGGTTACACTAAAGGATATATCGAAAAAAAGTGGATATTCTACATCTACCGTGAGTAAGGCTCTGAATGGCTCTTCAGAAATTGGTGAAGAAACTACTTTACTTATTAAAAAAATTGCCAATGAGTTGGGTTACTTCCCTAATGCTGCCGCAAGATTGCTCAAAACAAACAAATCCAATAATATAGGTGTATTATTTGTAGACGAAATGCAAAGCGGCTTAGCCCATGAGTACTTCTCATCTGTTTTAAATAGCTTTAAAGTTGAAGCAGAGACTTTAGGATATGATATTACATTTATTAGCCACAATATCGGTAACTTAAATATGACTTATTATGAACACTGTAAATACCGGAATTGTGATGGTGTAGTAATTGCTTGTGTAGATTTTAATGATCCAAGGGTTGTAGAACTAATACAAAGTGAAATACCCACTGTTACTATTGATCACATATTTAATGATTCTACCTCAATACTATCAGATAACTTGAGAGGGGTAATTGATTTAGTCAATGAGATATATGATTATGGCCATAGAAAAATTGCATTTATACATGGTGAAAATACTTCTGTTACTCAAAGACGTTTAGCTGGTTTTCATAAGGCTTGTAAAGAGCTTAACTTACATATACCTGATCATTATGTTAAAAAGGCACGATATCATGACCCAAGATCAAGCGGCTTAGCAACTAGAGAATTGTTGCAGCTTAAAGACCCTCCTTCCTGTATTATGTATCCAGATGATTTTTCTTTCATAGGTGGGATGAACGAAATAGAAAAACACGGGCTTAGTATACCCAATGATATTAGCGTAACTGGCTACGATGGGATTTATCTATCACAGGTACTACGACCAAGACTTACTACTTATAAACAAAATACGGAAGCATTGGGAAAATACGCAGCAGCTAATCTAGTAGATGCAATTACAAACAAAAAAACCTATATCCCAAAGCAAATATGGGTAGAAGGTGAGCTAGTGGTTGGAGATTCGATAAAAAAAATCGAATTTTAAATATACTTGCTTCTAAGCAAGCATCTAATTAAAAGGGGAGGTAAATATGATTAAATTTAAAAGTATTATTGCTTTAATGCTTGTACTTGTGATGTCGATTTCACTTGTAGCTTGTGGAAACGATACCAATGAACCCGTAACACCACCTGATACTAAAGATGTAACTGGTGATACAGTTGAGACACCACCAGAGCCAGTAGACGAACAAGGAAAAGTTTTAAATATCTGGGGTTGGAATAACGAATTCCAAGGCTTATTTGAAACTTACTTTGTAGGTGCTGGTCTTCTACCAGACGACATAGAAGTAAAATTTACTATTGTACCTAACGATGATAATGCCTACCAAAATGCTCTTGATGAAGCACTATTAAATCAGGATAATGCTTCAGATGATAACAAAATTGACCTATTTCTAGTAGAAGCAGATTATGCTTTGAAGTATGTAGACAGTGATTATACTCTTGACATAATCAATGATGTGGGTCTAACCCAGGGAGATATATCCGGTCAATACACCTATACACAAGAAATAGTTACAGATAGCAATGGTTCTATTAAAGGATCATCTTGGCAAGCTACTCCAGGCCTATTTGCATATAGAAGATCTATTGCTCAGGATGTATTAGGTACTGA
>CAZXWU010000014.1:0-18378 GCA_964644495.1 uncultured Tissierella sp. | reverse complement strand
CAAGATAAGAGAAATTGAAAATGAAGATTTAAAACTAGAAGTAGAAACTATTTATGATAGTCTTTATAAGTTAGTCAATCTTGAAGGTGACTTTTATCCAATAGTTGACTATGCTAGAGTACAAGAGTACAACAACTATGTTTCAGATGAATGGAAGGAATATCTAGCTGTTAGGGCTATGGACTCCAATGACTTGGCTTTTGTTGATGGATCCTTAGTGATAAGCTATAGTGATTTAGCTAATAGGATATTTAAAACAGAAAACTATCTAAACAAATATCTAGACAGTAGTAGGCATGAGGAAATGATAGATAGCTATCATAATAAAATCACCATATATCTAAAGGGAATAGACAATACCCCAATATCGGATGACACTTCAAATATGATATATGATGATGTATTTGATAGTTTTGTAAACACATCCCACAATGAGGGATATGTAACTGCAAACATCTTATCCAAATATGTCCAAGCTATAGAGACTAACAATAAGCTAATAGATGATAGGATTTTACAATTAGCAGATGAATTGATTTCTGAAGCCATAGAAAGGCTAAGAGAATACAAGTAAAGGGGCAAGTAATTGCTCCTTTTTTTAGTTACATTTACTATTATTGGGTAATAATATAGATAGAATATAATAGGAGGTAGATATATTTATGAGCGAAGCAATTAACAATAGAGAATATAGACAAGAGAAATTAAAGGAGGTAATAAAGGAATTACACGAAGGAAAGACAGTAGATGAAGTTAGAGAAAAGTTTGCAGAGGTAATCGATGGTGTGTCCCCAAAGGAGATTTCCATGATGGAGGTCCAATTAGTCAAGGAAGGTTTACCTATTGAAGAGATACAAAACTTGTGTGATGTTCATGCGGCAGTATTTAAAGGATCATTAGATGAAATACATCATCCAGAACAAGTCCCTGGCCATCCAGTATATACATTTATAAAAGAGAATGAGGCGTTTACAAAACTCATAGATGTAGATTTAGCATCAAATTTAGAAAAATTCAAAGAGGATGATTCCAAGGAAAATATATACATGCTTTTAGAATCCATAAACCTATTATGGGATATTGACAAACATTATAGTAGAAAGGAAAATCTAATTTTCCCATACTTAGAGAAATATGGTGTCACAGCACCTCCTAAGGTTATGTGGGGTGTAGATGATGAAATCAGATCAAAGATAAAAGGCATAAAACTAGATCTGACTAGCTATAATGGCAAAAAAGACGAATTAATAGAAAAGATAAATGATGCAAGCCATCAACTTAAAGAGATGATATACAAAGAGGAAAACATACTCTTTCCTATGGCATTAGAAACACTTACTGAAGATGAATGGATAGTAATTTACAAAGAATCCGATGAAATTGGATTTTCATTAATAGTCCCAGAGGATGAATGGGAATATAGAAGAATCAAAAATACAGACCAAGAAATAAAATTAGAAGATAGCTTTGACGAGATTAAAGATGGGCGAATTAAATTTGAAAATGGATCCCTTAGCCCTGAACAATTAAGAGGTATTTTTGAAGTATTACCAGGTGAAGTATCCTTCGTAGACCATAATGACAAGGTGAGATTCTTCTCCAAAGGAGAACATAGGATATTTGCTAGAACTAAAGCGGTTATAGGTCGTGAAGTTGAAAATTGCCATCCGCCCAAATCAGCCCATGTAGTAGATAAAATTGTAAGTGATTTTAGAAATGGCCTCAAGGACAGTGAGGACTTTTGGATAGATAAGGGTGATATGTTCATCCTAATTAGATTCTTTGCAGTTAGAAATGAAAAGGGTGAATATCTAGGCACATTGGAGTATGTCCAAAATGTAGGCCCTGTTAGAGCACTTGAAGGTGAAAAGAGAATACTAAGTGAATAAAAGAGTTAGTAAATTGACACTACTAGAAAAATAATACTATTATTAAAGAGGCCTTGGCCTCTTTTTTGTATCCAAATTGTAAATTTCTAGATAATATTTTTAATTGTAATTACTCCTTTAATATAGTATTATTGTAATAGTAGCTTATTTGATGATATAATGTAGTAGATTAGACATGAGGTGTGATGATGAATAAGAGGGTTATAATAACTTTTGTGGTTTCATTAGTGGTGTTTGCAATTATTTATTCGACTCTGTGGTACCAAGTATTTGACAAGGAGACAGTGGCAGCCCCTAATGGTGATGAAGATAACATAGATGAATTAGATAAAGATTATGAATTACCAGTAGATAATGAAATAGTATTTTTATTAATGGGAGTAGATGCAAAGGACGTAAAGCAATCAAAGGGAACAAGAACCGATACCCTAATGTTATTTAAGGTTAATTTTGAAACAGGTAATATAGATATATTATCTGTACCTAGGGATACCAGAGTCTTAATTAGAGGCCAAGAGGATAAAATCAACCATGCCCATGCATTTGGTGGTCCTAGTTTAACTATTAGAACAATGGAAGATTTTTTAGGTATAGATTTAAACTATTATGTTAAAGTTGATTATAAGGCAGTTAGATCAATAGTTACTGCTATCGGGGGAGTAGAGATAGATGTACCACAAAGAATGAGGTACAGTGACCCAACTGATGATCCGCCCCTAAATATAAATTTACAGGCAGGTTTACAAACCCTTGATGGAGATCAAGCCCATGACTTTCTAAGATTTAGATCATATAAAGATGGAGACTTGGGAAGGATTAGTGCACAACAGTATTTTATGAAAGAGCTGATCAAACAAACTCTTCAACTTAAAAATATAGTTAAACTACCAGGTCTTGTAGAGACATATTTTGACTATGTAGAAACCAATATACCCATGGGTATGGTATTAAAGGGTGTAGGGGCAGCAAAAAATATGGATGCAGAAAACATGACCACAAATACAATAACTGGTACAAGTAAAAAGATAAATGGTATAGATTATTTAATATATGATAGAGAAGCAACAGAAGCAATTGTCTACGAAATGTTTGAGGACTATTTATTAAAACAGTAAATAGGAGTGAAAAATATGAGAAAAAACAGGAAAAAGGAACATGTAGAAAATTATCTTAGAACTAGTTTCAAAGGTGACAATTTGTTTGATGATGTATATTTGGAGCACAATGCCTTACCTGGACTTAATCTATCAGATATAGATACAAAAGTTGATTTATTAGGAAAGACTGCAAATTATCCAATTATTATAAACGCTATGACTGGGGGCACAGAATTTGCCCGTGAAATAAATAAAGAGCTATCACTATTGGCAAAAGCATTCAACATACCAATGGCTGTAGGTTCTGAAACCATACTGATGTGTGAAGATGATGCTTGTAAAGAATCCTTTAGAATCGTTAGAGAAAATATTGGTGATGAAGGCATAGTAATGGCAAACTTAAATGGCCATGCAAGTGTAGATGATGTAAAAGCAGCTTTAGATATAATAAATGCTGATGCAATACAAATTCATTTAAATGTTGCTCAAGAATTGGCTATGGATGAGGGAGATAGGGACTTCAGAGGTATTATCAATAATATCCAAGCTATTGTAAATAATATAGACAAGCCAGTAATTGTCAAAGAGGTTGGCTTTGGAATATCTAAGGATGTAGCTCAAAGATTATATGATATTGGAGTAAGATATATTGATATTTCCGGATATGGCGGTACAAACTTTATGGAAATTGAAAATCTAAGAAATAGAAATATAGATTTAACTGAAGTCTATTCATGGGGTATACCTACAGCTCTGTCATTGATCAAATGTAGAGAATTACCAGAGGATTTAAAGCTTGTATCTAGTGGTGGAATCAAAACAGCCTCAGATATAGTTAAATCCATAATACTTGGAGCAGAATTAGCAGGTATAAGCGGCGAAATCCTAGCATATTTAGTACATGGTGGATATGATAATGCTAAGGAATATCTTGATGGTATAACCTACAAGATCAAGATGATAATGTTATTATTAGGTAAGGAAAATATATCAGAACTTCATAAAACCGATTATAAGATAATAGGAAGATTAAGAGAATTATTATAAAAACTTCAATTAAATAAGGAAAGTTAGCATGAAAAATATATTGTTAAAAAAGGTGTTGGCAATTTTGCTAGCACCTTTTTTAAAAAAGTCGTTATGGTAAAGTAGCTATATATTCAAATTCTTGGTAAAGGATAATACTAAGTATTGATGGAAATTATGATTATGTTATAATATAAGATTATAACATTAACATATTATATTTGGGGAGGTGAGCAAGTGGATATAAAAGATATTAAAGAGCTAATTACGATTATAAATAATACAGATATAGATACCTTGGAAATTGAAAAAAGTGATATTAGATTGATGATTACCAAGACTAGCCATAGTGATAAGAAGGCAGAAAAAGTTGATAGAAGTGCTCATCAGGAGACTTTAGAATTAAAAGAGGCTAGTCCTGTAGTTGATGACCAAAGCTATATAGTTAAATCACCTATGGTAGGTACCTTTTATGCTTCTTCTAGCCCTGATCTAGCTCCCTTTGTTGAAGTAGGAGACAGGATAGAAAAAGGCCAAACTTTATGTATTATTGAAGCAATGAAGATTATGAATGAGATAGATTCTGAAGTCTCTGGTGAAGTTATTGAAATTCTTGTTAATGATGAGGAAATCATAGAGTATGGTCAGGCATTAATGAAGGTCAGGAGGTAAGAAATGTTTAAAAAGATATTGATTGCCAATAGAGGTGAAATAGCAGTTAGAATTATTAGAACTTGCAAAGATATGGGTATCAAGACAGTGGCCATCTATTCAGAAGTAGATGAAGAGTCAATACATGTGCATATGGCAGATGAAGCTATTTGTATAGGGCCTGCCCAATCTAAGCATAGCTATTTAAATATTGATAACATAATAAGTGCTGCTTTAATAACAAAAGCAGAAGCTATACATCCCGGCTATGGTTTTTTATCTGAGAATAAGGATTTTATAGATGCATGTATATCCAATGGCATAGTATTTATAGGACCTAGAAAAAGGCATATGGAGATAATGGGAGATAAATCCCAAGCTAGGAAAACTATGATGGACGCAGGAGTGCCGGTAGTACCCGGGACTGAAGGCTCCACAAACAAGGCAGAAGAAGCATTTGAAATGGCTAAGGAAATTGGCTACCCTCTTATTATAAAAGCGTCCAGTGGAGGCGGAGGTAGGGGAATGCGAATAGTAGATCATGAAGATGAGTTCATTACTAACTTCAATACTGCTAAAGCAGAATCTGTAGTGGGTTTTAATGATGATTCCATGTATATAGAAAAATTCATTCAAAATCCAAGGCACATTGAATTCCAAATTCTTGCTGATTCCCATGGAAACATTATACATTTAGGTGAAAGGGACTGCTCAATACAAAGAAGAAATCAAAAGGTATTAGAAGAAGCACCTTGCAATATTATCTCCAATGAGCTTAGGGAGAGGATAGGGCAAGAAGCTATGAAGGCTGCAAGGGCTGTAGATTATGTAAATGCTGGGACAATTGAATTTTTACTAGACAAAGATAATAGATTTTATTTTATGGAAATGAACACAAGGATACAAGTCGAACATCCTATAACTGAGGAAATTACAGGTGTTGACCTTGTAAGAGAACAAATAAAGATTGCCTATGGTGAAAAATTAGAATTAACTCAAGAGGATATAGTTATAAGAGGTCATGCAATTGAATGTAGGATAAATGCTGAGGACCCTAGCAAAAACTTTAGACCGGATCCAGGTAAGATAGATACATATTTTGCACCAGGAGGATATGGAGTAAGAATAGATACACATATTTACTCAGACTATACTATCCCGCCAACCTATGATTCAATGATAGGTAAGGTTATAGTATGGGGTCAAGATAGAAAGGAAGCAATAGACAGAATGAAAAGGGCCTTGGATGAGATGATAGTAATAGGAATCAAGACCAATATTGACTTTCAAAAAGAAATTTTATGCAATGACAACTTCTTAAAAAACAATATAGATACCTCATTCATAGACAAGGAAATATTTAAGGACGATAAGAGATTGGGGGTAGAAAATGCTTAAGGATTTCTTTAATAGAAAGAAAAAATATGCAACCTTAACTATAGAAGAAGGCAAAAATCCGAAAGACCCTTCAAGAGATAAGGCTATAAAGGAAATACCAGATACTTCTTATGATAAGATTAAGAATTCTAGAATAGATGCTAGAAAAAGGATTGATGATATCCTAGATAAGGATACATTTATTGAATATGATTTGGACTTAGAATCATCCAATCCATTGGACTTCCCCGACTATGAAGGAAAAATTGAAAAGGCAAGAGAAAACAGTGGTGAAAAAGAAGCAGTGATCACAGGTGAGGGAAGGATAGATGGTGAAGCTATAGTTATTTGTGTTATGAATCCTAGTTTTATGATGGGAAGTATGGGGTCTGTAGTAGGAGAAAAAATTACTAGGGCAATTGAGAAGGCTATAGAAAAGAGCTTATCCCTTATTATATTTTGTGCATCAGGTGGAGCTAGGATGCAGGAAGGGATCTTATCCCTGATGCAGATGGCAAAGACTTCTGCTGCATTAGCTAGATTAGATGATGAGGGACTTCTTTATATATCTGTATTAACAGATCCAACTACAGGAGGAGTTACAGCTAGTTTTGCTACGTTAGGTGATGTGATTATAGCAGAACCAGGGGCATTGATTGGTTTTGCAGGGCCAAGAGTAATAGAACAAACCATAATGCAAAAACTTCCAGAAGGCTTTCAAAGATCAGAACATTTATTAGAAAAGGGATTTATAGATATGATTGTAAAGACAGAGGATATGAAGGATACTCTTTCTCAAGTCTTAAAACTTCATTCATTTGGTGGTGATAAGAATGAGTAAGGTTTTAGAATTTGAGAAGCCGATAATAGAGTTAGAAAAAAAGATTGCTGAGTTAAAAAAGTTCTCAGAAGAAAATGATGTTGATTTATCCCATGAAATATATATTTTAGTGAGAAAAGCTAAACAGATGAAAAGACAAGTCTATGATAATCCAAGTCCTTGGAATAGGGTAAATATTGCTAGATTTCAAGATAGACCTACTACATCAGACTATATAGGAAAGATCATCGAGGGTTTTATAGAACTACATGGGGATAGATACTATGGTGATGATTGTGCTATTATAGGTGGGATTGGGAGATTTGAAGACACACCTGTTACTGTAATAGGACATCAAAAAGGAGATTGTACAAAGGAGAATCTAAAGAGGAACTTTGGTATGCCAAATCCTGAAGGTTATAGGAAGGCTCTAAGACTGATGAAGCAGGCTGAAAAATTCAGGAGGCCAATTATAAGCTTTATAGATACACCTGGGGCCTATCCTGGCATAGGGGCTGAAGAGAGAGGCCAAGGAGAAGCCATAGCCTTGAATCTAATGGAAATGAGTAGATTGAGAACACCTATCATATCCATAGTGATAGGAGAAGGCGGAAGTGGTGGTGCATTAGCATTAGGAGTAGGGGACAAGGTAGCTATGCTTGAAAACTCAATATACTCAGTGATATCACCTGAAGGTTTAGCTAGCATATTATGGAAGGACGCTAGTCAAGCAGAAAAGGGATCTAATGTAATGAAACTTACTGCCAAGGATTTACTAGAATTAAAAGTTATAGATAAAATCATTGCTGAAGCCCGTGGTGGTGCCCACAAGGACCCAGATTACACTGCTAGCAATATAAAGGACTATATATCAACAACATTAAAAACACTGATGAATACAAGTAAAGATGAATTACTCCAAAATCGATATGACAAATTTAGAAATATAGGAGTCTGGAAATAGTAAATAAGAAACGAAGGCTTGGATAATCTTTAACCTTTCTATTGCATGAACACTTTAAAAGTGTTATGATAAAGATAGATACACAACGGATGTATAGGACGCAGTGTACCCATACAATAGGAGGGATTCAGATGAAGGGCATAAAATCTAGAGACTTGACTAAGATGGCTGTTCTTATGGCATTGACAACTGTGATGACTATGATAATCCAGATACCTACTATAGGTACAAATGGGTATATAAATTTAGGAGATATGGTTGTATTCTTGGCAGCTATGATGCTAGGGAGAAAGGGTGGATTCTTGGTAGGTGGTTTAGGATCAGCCTTGGCTGATATCTTACTAGGATATACTCATTATGCCCCTATAACCCTTATAGTTAAGGGACTAGAAGGATATATAGCGGGTGTATTATTGGACACAAGGCTTGGTAAAAAGAGACCAATATTTGCAACGACTATAGCTGCAGTATGGATGGCTCTTGGCTATTATATACCAGAGATATTTATGTATGGTGGGGAGGCAGCTCTATTATCAGTACCAGGCAATCTAATTCAAGGTATGATAGGAGCAGTCACTGCTGTAATATTATATTCAGCACTGAAAAAGACAAGGCTAGCATAAAAAATACCTGATTAAGGATATCCTTAATCAGGTATTTTTTTTATCTTTCTCTAGTTCTGTCTCTTTCCATCAGAAACTTAATACAGTAAATACCTGCCAAGGCTACTAAGCCATAGACTAATCTACTTAAAAAGGCATCGCTGCCACCAAATAATGAGGCCACTAAATCATACTGAAATAATGACACCAACCCCCAATTAAGGGCACCAATAATTACTAATATTAGGGCTAAACTATCCATCTTTATCCTCCATTTAAGTGTTATTTAAAACCTTTACATTTATTAGTATTACCTTTTATCTAAAAAATACGCATAATTTTCAATAGATTTAAGGGAAATAGTGGCTAAATTATTATCTCTATAATATTTTCAGTAGAAGTTGTCAATACTAATACAAAGTGGGAAAAGGTGGTAAATGATGATTAAAAAAAATATACAACAAAATAAATTAAAAATATTAGAGCTTTTTAATAATTCATCGGATATAGTTGTTCATGATTTTGAAACTTTGTGTGATACTAAGGCTATTGTTACCTATCTAAATGGATTTATTGATAAAGAGGCCTTGAATGACAATATTTTAAAACCACTAATGCAAAACTTAGTTTCTCCTATGGATATCAAAGACACAGTATATATTTCTGAAATAAAAGAGGTTACGGATTATGAAGATATAGTTACCGCTATCATAGATGGACATGTAGCATTATTTCATGAAGATTTAGATAAGGCATTTATATTTAATCTATGTGATTACCAAACGAGAAGTGTAAGTATATCTGAGTCCGAGCAGGTTATAAGAGGTTCTAAGGAAGCCTTTATTGAGGACTTATTCATAAACAAGACTCTAATAAGAAGGAAAATAAGAAATAAGAATCTAGTATTTGAAGACTTTGTATTGGGTGAGCAGACTAACACCCAAGTATCTATTGTATATGTTAAAGGCATAGTGAATGAAGATATATTAGCTGAATTAAAATCAAGAATAAGTCAGATAAAAACTGATGCTATATTTGACTCTAACAGTATAGAAGAGTATATAGATGATGCACCTTATAGTCTTGTGAATACTGTATATAATACAGAAAAGCCTGATGTTTTAGCAGGTAAAATTCTAGAGGGGAGAATTGGTATCCTATGTGATGGTTCACCAAATGCCCTAACAGTACCAATGATATTTATAGAAACTCTAATGACAACTGAGGATTATTATTTACAACCTATATATGCTACTTATTTGAGGATAATTAGAGTGATTTCTTTTTTTGTAAGTATAACCTTAATAGGTGTATATCTTGCCTTTGTAAACTTTCATCAAGAAATGATACCTACACCATTGTTAATTTCAATAGCTGGACAAAGAGATGGAGTTCCTTTTTCAAGTTTTTTGGAATCCCTTTTAATGGTACTCTTTTTTGAGATAATGAAAGAAGCAGGCCTAAGATTACCCAAGGCAATTGGTCAAACAGTAACTCTAATAGGAGGCCTAGTTATTGGTCAAGCTGCTGTAGAAGCAGGATTAGTTAGTGCAATTATGGTTATTATTGTATCTGCTACTGGAATTACGGAATTTGTGAATCCATCCTTAAGAGAATTAATAGTTATAAGTAGATTAACTATAATATTTTCAGGAGCTACATTGGGAATATACGGTGTAGCTTGTGCAATGATAGTATTTTTATTTTATCTTGTAAGTGTAAAGTCCCTTGGAGTACCCTATCTATATCCTTATGCACCTTATGATAAGGAAGCTATGAAGGATGCGGTAATTAGGGCCCACGTTTACAAGTTTAATTTTAGACCAAAGTATATATCAAGTAAGAAATCAAGAAGAAGGAATAGAGAGAAATGAAACTTAAGAAGATTATATTGATAAATTTACTAATTACATCTATGATATTAACTTCTTGTACTGGAGTACGAGAGTTGGATACTTTAGGTATTGTAACTAACACAGCTATTGACTTAGTTGATGAAAAGGTGATTCTTACCCATGAGGTTATAGTGCCAAAGTCCAATGTAACTAGTGGTAATACTGACGAACCTACTGTTCAATTCGTCCAAAGTAGTGGTGAAACAATACTAGATGCCCTAAGGAATGCGACTTTAATATTCGATAGAAAGTTATTTTTATCTCATAATAGTGTAATTATATTAGGAGAAGAGTTTGCAAAAAGAGGTATAGGTGATCTTATTAACTTTTATGTTTCTGATAATGAGCCTAGGGAATCAGCGTTTCTTGTTGTAGCTAAGGATTCTAATGCCTATGAAGTAATGGGGGTTAATGGTGGATTAAACGATACACCAGGTAGGTATATGGTTGATTTATTGGAGAATGAAAAGTTTAATATGAAAAGTAGAAGTTTTACTTTAAGAGAGTATGTAAGATACTTTCTCGAAGGAGAAAATGTGGTTTTATCCATGGTTCAACAAAGTGAGAAGTTAGAGATTAACAAGGAAGAAGAAAAACCAAGGAAAAGTGTCTTAGATGTTACTGGAGGAGCTGTATTCCACAAAGATAAATTAATAGGATATTACAATGGGGATGAAATGAAAGGATTTAATTTTATTGTTGATGAATATGAAAATGGAATAGTAGTATTTGAAACACCTGATGAACTTGTAGCAGATAATAAATTTATAGCTACAAGGGGGAAGTATACAGTAGTTGAGGTCAAGAACAGTAAAACTAAAGCTAGGGTAGACCTAATTGATGGGAAACTACATCTAACAATTGATGTGAATGTAGAAGGAATTATCACTGAGGATACAAAAGGTTTAAATATATCTAACATAAAAATATTAGAGGCTGTAAAATTAGCTTGTTCAGAACAGGTAAAAGAATATATCACTATGACAATGGATAAAGCACAGAAGGAGTTTCAACTGGATACATTCAGTATAGGAAATCTGGTTCATATAAGATATCCTGATCTATGGAGAGAGATTTCAGATAAATGGCAAAGTGTATTTTCTGATTTAGAATATGAAGTAAATGTAACAACAGACTTGGTAAGGTCTGGACTTATTAATACACCTATAAATATAAAGTTAGAAGAAAATCGTTTAAAGGAGAATAAATAGGGTGAAGGAAAGTATTACATCAAGACAAACCATAGCACTGATGACAATTTCAAGATTAGCCTTGGCCATATCGATAATGCCTACTATAAATATTCGACCCCATAATCAAGATACATGGGTAGTAGTGCTGATTTCAATAGTCTATACACATGTAATTATGACTCCTTTACTTTTTCTGGCAAACAAGTTTAAAGACTTAACTATGATTGGATATTTGGAGGTAATTCATGGGAAAATCATAGGAAAAGTAGTGGGACTTTTATATGGTTTGTATTTTCTTGCTAATGCCTTCAATGCTTCCACTATTCAATCAGAATTAATCACTACATCCATATTATCCGATACATCAGAAGCACTAGTAGTGATTGCCATGATGGTAACATGTATATATGCAGTTTCGAGGGGTTACGAAACTGGATTAAGGGCTTCGGAAGTATTAGCTCCAATATCTTTGCTTATAATTACCATTCTGGTGTTATTGGGAGTGAATAATTTTAAGTATTACTTAATACTACCAGTACTAGCTGATTCAACATTTTTGGATATAAATCTAGGTGCCATGGAACTATCGACTTATTATTCGGAGATCTTCATTTTAACTATGCTAATACCTTACTTAGAACAAAAGGAAGATATAACTAAGATACTTTCAAAATCAACTATATATTCAATGGGTTTATTATCAATTATAGTGATTGTAGCTCAGATAAGTCTAGGAGTAGAGTATATAAAACATTCTAATTTCCCATTCCTGGCTTATGTCAGATCCATTGATATATTTAATATAGTTGAAAGGATAGAATCACTTGCTGTTATGGGATGGCTCATAACAAGCCTATCTAGAGTTAGCGCTTTTTTGATGATTAGTGTGGCTGCCTTTAGAGAAGTATTCAATAAAGATAATAAGGAAAAGATTATACTTCCAATTACAGGGCTAATTCTTACTATAATAACATTATGGGTTATAAATACAAGATCTGTAATAATCTATAGAGGTGATTTAAATTTAATTAGAATTGTAACATTTACTATATTTGTCATAGTAATTCCATTAGTCACATGTATAGTATACTTCATTCGAAGAAAATCAATCGAGAAAAATTATAATAATTAATTATATAGAATATGGGTAAAAATAATAATAGGAGAGTGATCTTATGAAAAAGTTTAAGGATGGAGAAAAGGTAGGCCTAAGATCTAAAGGGACTGGCAAATTAATTGCAGTTTATCCACACAATATTAAACAAACAGATAAGGACACAGAAAAGGCTGTTCGTGATTGGTATTATCAAACAAGCTGTGCTGCAGAAGAGGAGCTACGCCTTGCTTATGTAGATGTGGTAACTGAGGAAGAGATAAAGTCGAGAAATTTATAAAGAATAAAGTAAGTCTGCCCTACTGAGGGGACCACTGAAAAGCCTGTCTAAATCAAATATTTAGGAAATTTCTACTGTTTGTAAATTGTCAAACAGTAGAATGACAAAATTGATACTTTTTCAGTGGTCTGCCAGTGAAGGCAGAAATTTTTATGATGATATCAGTAGTTAAATTTATAATAAAAAGGCTATAGGATCTTATACATAGGGTATATATATAGAAAACTAAGTAAAGAGGTGCTATGATGAGTGTAAATATAGAACAATTATCTAAAATGAGAAGAGAGTTTCACAAAATTGCAGAACCAGGATGGTTAGAGTATCAAACTACAGTAAGAATAATAGATTATTTAAAATCATATGGCTATGATATAAGATATGGTAAGGCTATACATGGAGAAAGAATGGGCCTTCCAACTGAAAAGAAAATGAAGGAGTATAGAAGTAGCCTTTCTTTAGAAGCAGACTATGATCTATCTGAAATCTTTGAAGGATACACTGGAGTAGTTGCAAAACTAGATACTGGCAAAGAAGGGCCAACTATAGCTATGCGTTTTGATATTGATGCAAATGATGTTGAGGAAACCCAAGCAGAAGATCATATACCAAATAAAGAAGAATTTAGATCTGAGAATAGTTTTGCCATGCATGCTTGTGGTCATGATGGACATATAACTATTGGTCTGACCGTAGCTAAATGGCTGATGGATGAAAAAGATAATCTAAAGGGAAAGTTTATACTTGTATTCCAACCTGCTGAAGAGGGTGTACGCGGCGCAAAGAGTATGGTTGAGGCAGGAGTTCTAGATGGAGCAGATTATTTCTTATCTGGTCATATAGGACTAGGAGTAGAAAGTGGTACCCTAGGGCTTGGTACAATTGGATTTTTGGCTACATCTAAGCTAGATGTATATTTTGAAGGTGTTTCATCCCATGCTGGAGCAGCTCCTGAACTAGGTAAAAATGCATTATTAGCTGCAGCTTCTTGTGCTTTGAACCTTCATACTTTACCCCAATTTGCTTCAGGTATGACAAGATTGAATGTGGGAGTATTAAATGCAGGCTCAGGTAGAAATGTAGTTCCAGGAAATGCCATGATGCAAATAGAAACAAGAGGAGAAAACGAAGAAGTAAACGAAGCTCTAAGAAAGAAAGTAGACCTTGTTATTGAAGGGACAGCAAAGACCTTTGATGTAGAATATAAGGTTGTTGAAGCAGGTAGTGCACCGGCTTATAATACTTACGATAAAGAGTTTGTAGACTTTGTTGGTTCACATTTAAGAGACAAGGGATTTAAAACAGATGTTGCAAGATCCTTAGGTGGTTCTGAAGATGTGACTTATATGATGAATGAAGTAGAAAACAATGGAGGTAAGGCTCTTCATTTCATGTATGGATCTGATCTCAAGGCAGCTCATCATAATAGTAAATTTGACTTTGATGAAGAAAGCTTAAAGATGGCATTTGATGCCTTGAAAAACACTGTAGAATTATTGTTAAAGTAAAATATATAAGTTAAATTGAAGTAAAATATATGAGCTTATAGGAAGGACTATTCCAACTAAATGGAATAGTCCTTTTAAGTTTTATTGATTTATACCAACCAGGCCCTAATGATGACCTAAGAAGATCTAAAACAAATAGCTACAATAAAAAAATTAAAATTAATGTTTGCGGCAAATATTTTTCGAAAAAAAGTCCCCCATAATTGGGAGACTTTACTTAGTCGTTTAAGAAATCTATAGCACCTGAAACCATGGTTTTGATGCCAATAGGTATAGATCTTTCATCTACTACAAGGTTTGGATTATGAAGGGTAGTCTGACCCTTATTTATATCAGACTCCATTCCTAACCAGTAGAATACTGATGGAACAACCTTTGAAAATTCAGAGAAATCTTCTCCACCTGAAGCTGGTTGGCTTGGGATTATTATATTTTCTTCCCCAATAGCATCTCCAAAGTATCCTATAAACTTAGTAGCCAATTCTTCATCATTTACAGTTGCTGAGTAGCCTTCTACATAGTCAACATCGCATTCTGCACCTAGGGCACTTGCTACATTTTCTGCAATAGCTTTGATTCTACCAGGCATTATAGCTGATATATCAGGATTGAATGTTCTAACTGTACCTTCCAATACAACCTTGTCACAAGTAACGTTATATCTAGAACCCCCATGAATAGTACCTATGGTAACTACAGCACTCTCCATTGGATCAACATTTCTACTTATAACTGTTTGTAGGGCAGTGATGATATGTCCTGCAGTGACTATTGCATCTACACCATTGTGGGGTTGAGATGCATGGGATGATTTACCCTTCACAGTAATAAATATTCTATCGGATTGAGCCATCATGGTAGAAGTTCTAATACCAACTGTACCTAAAGGTAAATTCCACACATGAAGGCCTACAGCTGCGTCTACCTTTGGATTTTCAAGTACTCCATCTTCTATCATATATCTAGCACCACCAGTTGGGTTAGCTTCCTCAGCTGGTTGGAAAGCAAACTTGATATTTCCTTTGATTTCATCCTTAAGTTGTGATAGTACCTTAGCAGCCCCTAGTAATATAGCTGTGTGGACATCATGACCACAAGCATGCATCATACCTGGTACTTTTGATTTAAAAGGCAAATCAGTTTCTTCATCCATAGGAAGACAGTCCATATCAGCCCTAAGAAGTATTGTCTTGCCAGCTTCTTTACCCCTGAGTAAACCAACTACACCCATTTTTCCTACCCTATCTTGCACTTCAAGGCCTAGTTTTTCCAGTTCAGCTTTTACCAAAGCTGATGTTCTTACTTCCTCCATGCCTATTTCAGGGTTTGCATGGATATCCCTTCTTATTTCAATAATATCTTCTAAATACTTTTCAATTAATACATCTAATCTTTCTTTCACTACAAAACCTCCTCGGTTAAAAAGAATAGGAAAGTTCTATTCTTAACTAAAGAACATAGAACTTTCCTGTTTGGCTTTCAAATAGCACTGTATAAATTACATAAAGATAAATCCACCAGGTCCTAATGGTAATCCAATGAAGTACCAGATAAATCCTAGGACTACCCATGCAGCTAATATAGCTACTGAATATGGAATCATTAGGGATAATAGTGTACCTACTCCTGCTTCTTCATCATACTCATTCATATAGGCAAGTATAATAGGGAAATAAGTAAACAGTGGTGATATTATATTTGTGGATGAATCACCCATTCTGTATAAGAACTGTGTGAACGCAGGATGATATCCTAATAATGCAAACATAGGTACAAATATTGGTGCAAGTAAAGCCCATTTTGCTGAACCAGATCCAATAAATAGGTTTACGAATGCACAAAGTAATATAAAACCAATGAATAAGGCAGGTCCCATAAAGCCAAGATTCCTTAAGATATTTGATCCGCCGATTGCTAAAACTTGACCAAGATTTGTCCAGTTAAAGTAGGAGATAAACTGACCTATGATAAATGCCAAAACTATAAATCCAGACATAGTGTTTATAGCCTTTGTCATTACTCTTGGAACATCCCCTGATGACTTGATCTCACCCATTTTAATAGCATATGGAAGAGATGCCACTAGGAATAATATTAACAAAATAGGAATAATCCCTGACATAAATGGTGACCCAGTCAATATTTCCCCAGTTTCAGGATGTCTTAAGAAACTATTACTAGGAACTAAAGCTATAGCTAATAAAGCAATATAAATCAAAGTAGCTATACCAGATGCCCTTAGCCCAGCATTTTCCTCAGGTGTTACTTCTTGGGCTTCAATCTGCTTGTCGCCTGTATATTTACCTAATCTCGGTTCAATATACTTTTCTGACATAATACTGACTATAAATGCCAATATAAAAGTAGATACTATCATGATGTACCAGTTTGCCATTATTGGAATCTCAGGTGCATTAACAATTGCAGAGGCCTCATTTGTAATACCTGCTAACAAAGCATCTGTACCAGCAGGGAATAAGTTTGCACTAAATCCACCTGTAGATGCTGCATAACCTATAGCTATACCTGCAATAGGGTGTCGGCCTAGTGACATAAATATCATAGCAGCTAGCGGTGGAATAATAACTATTGCAGCATCAGAAGCTATATTACCACAGATACCAATAAAAGCAATTGCAAATGTTACTATTCTAGTTGGTGCACCTAACATGGTCTTTCTCATTAGGGATGACATAAAGCCAACCTCTTCTGCTAATCCAAGACCTAATGTCATAGTAAGTATTAATCCAAGTGGTGCAAACCCAGTAAAGTTACGAACCATTGTAGTAAGAGCGTGGTTTATACCTTCACCAGAAAGAAGATTTCTAACTACAACTTCATCACCAGATGTTGGGTTTATAGCTGATACATTCATTAAATTTAAGACTAATGATAATATCGCGACAATAACGATCAGCCATAAGAATAGAATGAAAGGATGGGGTATTTTATTACCTACTCTTTCAACCCAAGCCAAAAATCCTTTGTTTTGAGACTTTTCATTCATTTTGTTTTCCTCCTTTTAAATTAGAATTAGAAGTGCAATATTAACCTAAAATTCACCTCCTTGAAAACTTAAAATATCAAACTAAACCTATAAAATACCTCAAATTTAGTTTGGGTTCATTATATTTTAAAAATATAAATGACACAAGAAAAAAAGTTACTATCAAATGCTTGAAACTGTCTAGAGTCTATATACCCTTAAAGATAAGTTACCTAACAGAAACAATAAAATATTCTCTAAGAAATCTATAGCACCTAAAACCATGGTCTATTACCAATAGGTATAGATCTTTCATCTCCTTGAAATTTTTTGTCACTTAGCTATAAACTAAACACCGCAACTGTTTCATCAACCTTCCCAGGTTGTAATGTTAAGTGACAGAGTTTTCCAAGAAATATTTTATACAATTGTTTTGCTCAGGTACTTGATTAGAGCGAGTTGTTTTATAAACTTATTATAATTTAATATGGATATTACTATCTAATATGTACAAAAAAGCCTAATAATATAACTATTAGGCTTTTTAAATAATATTTTTGTTTGTAATAAAATCTATTTTTTATTAAAATCATATAAACTCTTAATGTTTCTAAGAAATCTATCCCAATGCTTTTCACAGAAAACTTTATAGGGCTTTGGTCATATCTACATGAGGTATTGTATGATAATCAAATGGCTCACCTATTGTTTTATATTCAAGTTTGTGATAAAAGGCCTCTACAGATACCCTACCCATTAGATTAACCTTTGTGTAACCCTTTTCTCTTGCCTTGTCTTCAATAAAGTCCATTAAGTATCTTCCTAAACCATAGCCACGATAGTCATCTAGTATAGCTACACTTTTAACTCTAGCAGTATCTTTGTCATCTTCTGCCAGGAAAACAGTAGCGATCATAGTATCTTCTAGGTAAGCTACATACATATCCATATTTTTGTCGCCAGTCAGGTCCTCGTCTCT
>CAZXWU010000013.1:12027-18463 GCA_964644495.1 uncultured Tissierella sp. | reverse complement strand
GTATCTGGAGCATTTACAGATGCCATTAACAACTGAGGATCTCCTATGGCACTTATGATAAAAGGAGTACCTATGGCTCTATCATTAATCCGAATAATTGGTCCATGACATTTAATCTCAGAAGTAGACACAACTCTCTCTTCGTTAATGCTTATAGCCTCGGCTCCTGCTACTCGTAGATCATTAAATATGTTTAATACATCAACATCATGAATGATATCATCGTTTATATCAAAACCTACAATTTCACTATCAGGATTATCATACATCTTTATAGAAATCCCAGGTCCTTCTAGACTAGCATAACCAGCAGAAATCATATTGTAACGCAAATCATTCTGTAAGACATCGATTATGTTTTCGTCACCATGGGAAATGTCTTCTAATACTTTCAATTCCTCTTCCCTTGATTCAATTACATAATGTAGGTCTTCAATCTCTTTTTTTGTACTCTCAATCTCAGCCTTAGTATTCTCGATGGATTTAATCGTCACAGGCACATAGGCCTCTACATTAGCTTTTATTAGAGTTGAGATAATAATACCAGTTATGATACTAAAAATTGCTATGATTATTTTATTCTTATTTCTCATTATTATCACTCTCTATCAATTGATTGCTTCATCAATAGGGCTAGCATATATAAAATCCTTAACTTTTCTATATCTTGGAATGGTTATATTCTTATCCTGTCTTATATGTACTATATAATCAAGGTTTCTTATCTTCCAAATGATCCCACCCTTAATTGATAAAGCTGACTCTAATGTTGAAGGATTCCCTATTACTTTGATAACAATAGGCGAATTATTTGAGACTCCATTTATTTCAATATGGTTACCAGCTCTTACAATCTCTGTAAAAGATGTATATCTCTGTTCGTTGATTGAAATTGCTTCTGCATCTGCAGCATTAAGTATACTTATAATTTCTAATATCAAATCAGATTCATCTACAATAGTATATCCGAATCCAAACTGTAAATCTACTGGTGGATCATTTATTTCTAAGACAATCCCTTCACCTTCTAAATCTACATATCCTGCCAACATTCTATATTTCATTGCATCATTATATAAGTTTTCAGCATATACGTTTTTATCAACTTCACTTTTTTCATATTGTTCTATCTTAGTTTCTAATTCAGCAACTCTATTTACCAAGTTTTCCTTATCCCCTTGAACTCTCTTTAACTCAGAAGCAAGTTGTTGGGATCTTTGAACTGGTAATACACCTTCGCCAATTGTTCTATTAACTGTCTTAAAATGAATAGATAAAGTGATGCCTAAAAATATAGAAATTATTATAAGTGCGAATTTTTCTTTGAATCTTTTCATTTTATACCTCATTTCTAATCATCAACAACTATTATAGGATTTTCTCCTCTGTTCATAATTATCTTATTGATAGCTAGGTCATTTTCATTAGAATGACTTAGAATCTCATTTAACAATCTTATCTTATATTTTACATTATTTAGACCACCAAAGGCAACATCAATACCATTGTTTATTCTTATATTTACATTATCTTCTGAATCTATCTCAATCCTTTCCATCTTACTAAGAATATCTAGGCTTTCACCTTCTTTGATGAAATCTTCAAACTCTTCTAGTTCTAGACTTAAAAAAAGATTGTCGCCTATATCTATTCTATCAGTTTTTAAACCATATACAACTGGTAAGCTTTCCAGATTTTCATCAATTTGATTTAATATATAGCCTTCATCATCAATTATATAATACATAGAAATATTTCTGATGAGAACTTTATTTTTTCTCTCTATAATTTCTATATCTACACTCCTGGGTAAGTCCCTTTTTACGCTGACTGACTTGGTATAAGGTAATTCTAAAAGATTTTCTTCAGCTTCCTTTTTAGAGATTCTAAATATATTTTCACCTCTATTAATAGCTGATATATGTAATATCTTTTCTTTATTAATATTATTATTTCCCTTGACACTTATATTGTTTATATTAAAAGTTTCAGAGTTTAATAAAAATACCACTAAAATGATAGTAAGTGTTACTATGAGAACAAGGTAAAAGCCCACCTTAAATCTCTTGTGTTTTTTTTGAATTTTAGTTGGTTTTTGCATCAATATCACTCCAAAGTTGTCCTATTTCTAGCTTGCAGCAAAAGCTGCATTATACAGAGATTATATTGGCACCTAGTTTTTGTAAGCTAAGGTACAAGTTCTCATATCCCCGATTGATATGGTGGACATTTTCCACTTCAGTAACACCTTTTGATACTAAACCAGCTAATACCAAAGCTGCCCCTCCTCTTAAATCCTTAGCATAGACTTTGGCCCCTGTTAAATCCTTTACTCCTTTTATGACTGCCACATTACCAAAGGTCTTAATATTTGCTCCCATTCTTGTCAATTCCTCTGCATGTTTGAATCTGTTCTCAAATACTGTTTCATTTACGATTGAAGTCCCTTCTGCTATGGATAATAAAGCCATGAACTGAGCTTGCATATCTGTTGGGAATCCAGGAAATGGCAAGGTTTGTAACATTTCAATAGGATTCAGCTTTTCTGGGCCAATGACTTTTAAGTCATGGTTGTTAACTATAACTTCTGTGCCAGTCTCTTTTATCTTAGCTATAATGCTCTGTAGATGTTCCACTACAATGTTCCTTAAAACTATTTCACCCTTCGTTATGGCTGCTGCAACTATATAAGTGCCTGCTACAATTCTATCTGGTATAATCCTATGTTCACAGCTATTAAGCTTGTTAACACCTTCGATTACAATAATACTGCTACCAGCACCTTTTACTTTACAGCCTGCCTTATTTAAGTAATCCTGTAAATCAATTAATTCTGGTTCCCTTGCTGCATTTCTTATTATGGTAGTACCTTGGGCTGTCACAGCAGCTAGCATAATATTTTCAGTAGCTCCTACTGATGGATAGTCTAATTGAATATCTGAACCTTTTAATCCATCTGTCTTACAATACAAGAATCCATGAGATTCTTCTATGTGAGCTCCCATCAGTCTTAATGCTTTAAGATGAAGATCTATAGGTCTTGGCCCAATTTCACAACCTCCTGGATAGGAAATGGTTACTTGGCCAAATCTAGCCAATAGGGCTCCCATAAAGATTATCGAAGATCTCATTTCTCTGACTAGTTCTTCAGGCAAAATAACATTATTAATTGAACTGGAATCTATAGATAATACTTGATCATCTATTTGAACTTTTGCTCCTAAGGATTTTAAAATCTCTACCATAATTTCAACATCTTTTAACTTAGGAATGTTGGAGATTGTATTTTCACTCCCATTAATTACTGTAGCTGCTAATATTGGAAGAACAGCATTCTTGGCACCTATTATTGGCAGCTCCCCGAATAGTTGATTTCCTCCATTAATTACATATTTTTCCACTATCCCACCTCCAGTGAATTAAGACATCTTTAAGATTATCTATATTTATCTTATTCACCAAAGTAGCCGTGGTTACTATTTTGCTATTAAGTCATTGATTAATTTGATTATCTCCTTAGTTGCATTCTTATTACCCAATTTTCTGCTATTAATAGACATATTTCGAAGATTTTCTTTATTATTTATAAGTTCATTGATTATATCCACTAAGCTATCGCCTGCTAGGTCTTTTTCTAATATAACTATAGAAGCTCCTTCTTTCTCAAATGCCCTTGCATTATATTCTTGATGATTCTCAGCAGTATAGGACTTTGGTATCAATATACTTGGTATTCCTATGGCAGAAGTTTCTGCTAGGGTAATGGCGCCAGAGCTAGCTATCAATAAATCTGCAATGTTTAATGCCTCTGGCATTTCATATAAATATGGTAATATTTTGATGTTCTTATTTAGTAGAACATTTCTATCCTCTAGATCCTTCATAAAGGAATCAAATAATCTTTTCCCTGTTATATGAGTTAACTGATATTCATTATTCCAATTGTCATTGACTAATATATGAAAAATTGCATCATTGAGCTTCTTTTGCCCTCCACTTCCTCCAAATGATAGTATGAAAGGCTTCTTTGGATCAATATTCAGGACTTTATATGCTTGGTCTTTGTCTTTGTTGAGTATTTCTCTTCTTATTGGATTGCCTGTTTTAACAACTCTATCAGGGTATTTAAAATATTTTTTAGCTTCATCAAAAGTAGTAGCTACTTTATCCACATATCTAGATAGTATTTTATTTGTAAGTCCAGGAAAGGCATTTTGTTCATGTATCATGGTGGCTATATTGTTCTTTGCAGCTCTATATACAATTGGTCCACATACATATCCTCCTGTACCTATGACTATATCGGGTTTGAATTCCTTAATAATCTTATCGGATTGTTTGAGACCAATAAGCAATTCTCTAAGGGCTATGAATGATTTTCTATTAACTTTTCTAGGCAAAGCATTCACCCTAATAGTCTTGAATTTAAAAGCTTCTTTTGGAACTAGTTCCGCTTCTAAGCCTTTTTCTGTTCCTATATATAGTATTTCGGCATTTTTGTCGAAATGTTGTATTTCCTTAGCAATGGCAAGGGCAGGATATATGTGGCCTCCCGTACCTCCACCAGATATTATATATCTCATTTAATCAACTCCTCTCCAAGTTGGCATGACGTGAGATATTTAATAATATCCCTATGGCAGCCATATTTACCATTAAAGAGGTACCACCATAAGAAACAAATGGTAGGGTAATCCCTGTAGTTGGTATTGAAGATGTAACTACTGCTATATGTATCAATGACTGTATGGCTATTAAGGCAACTATTCCTGATGCTAAGAAACAGCCAAAAGTATCCTCAATTTTTAAAGCTATAATTATTCCCCTCCAAACAACTATTAAAAATAGGATTATAACTCCTAGAGACCCTAGAAACCCTAACTCTTCACCTATTATTGAAAAAATAAAATCATTATATGATTCCGGTATATAAAAAAACTTCTGTCTACTCTTTCCAAGCCCTAATCCAAACAAGCCACCTGAACCTATGGCATATAATGATTGGACTGCTTGCCAACCAGTATCCAATTTGTCTGCAAAGGGATCTTTAAATGCAGTTATCCTTTTCAATCTATATTCATTTCCTTCTGATGTTATTGCCAAATATAGAAATCCAGCTGCCCCTGATCCAAGAGCAAGAAGGTGAGGTATTCGCATGCCAGCTACAAAAAACATGGCCATCAATGCTCCTGCCAAAGTGACTGTTGTGCCTAAGTCCTTTTGAATATATATTAAACCACAGGCAATTCCAATGATTATCAAAGATGGCAATGTCCCACCAAAAATGGTAGGAATTTTATCCTTTTTATTTGATAGAAAAGCAGAAAAAAATATTATAGATCCTAGTTTTATTGGATCTGATGGCATAAATCTAATTCCAGCTAATTCTATCCATCTTCTTGCTCCCTTTTCCTCAACGCCTAGTGGTGAGAATATCAACAAGCCCAATATAATAGCCATTAAAAATATAGGTAGTGCCAGCTTTTTATAATATCTATAATCAAGATTCATCAATACTAGGATTGCAATAAAACCAAGACCAGCAAACATTACCTGTCTTCTTAAAAAGTAATAACCATTGTCAAATTTTTGCATGGCTTCTGGCCAAGATGCACTGAAAACCATTATAATACCTACAAAGACCAACATCATTATGGAAATAAAGAGTGTAAAATCTACAGCATTCTTCTTTTCAGATTTCTTTTTTTTTGCCACACTAATCATCCCCTAATCTATAGACAAGATTCTTAAATATATTACCTCTCTCCTCAAAACTTTTAAACATATCCCAACTTGCGCATGCAGGTGATAACAATACATTATCTCCTTCTAGCCCAAGTTTATAGGCGGCTAAAACAGCTTCTTCTAGATTATCAACTATATAATAATTTCTAAATCCTTGTTTATCAGCACTCTCACAAATTTTATATTTAGTTTCACCAAGTAATATCATGCCCTTAACCTTATCATGAATATATGTCATCATTTCATCATAATTTGATCCCTTATCATATCCACCAGCAATCAATATAATTGGTCCAGGAAGTGCCTGCAATGCCTTGATACTTGCTTGAGGATTGGTTCCTTTTGAATCATTATAAAATTTTATCCCATCTCTTTCTGTCACATATTCAATCCTATGCTCAACACCCTTAAAGTTGGCTATAGTTCTTTTCAAAATATCCTTATCAATACCCATTGCTAAGGATATGCCTATACAGCCTAATATGTTTTCTAAGTTATGCAAGCCAAGTATCTTTATTTCATTAATTTTCATAAATTTCCAAGCATTTTTCCCATCATTTATTACAATATCCTCACCATCTATATATATGCCTTTATCAAGTCTTTCATTAATGGAAAACCAAATGATATTAGCATTTACTTCCTCTTTAAAGGACCTTAAAATGGGATCGTCATGGTTTAACACTGCATA